>JABDAB010000099.1 GCA_013289415.1 Gammaproteobacteria bacterium | reverse complement strand
GACTCTATCACTATATCAAACTGCTTTAAGAGAGCATGTAACCGTATTTTTTGTGACGGGCCGATCTGAATCTTTCCGAAAGCCCACTGGTGAAAATTTGAAATTAGCGGGTTATAAGAAATGGGCCGGTCTTTATTTAAAGCCTAAAGATTACAAACAAGCATCCATCATCCCATTTAAAAGCCAAACAAGGGCTGCTATCTCCAAAAAGGGCTATACCATCATTGCATCAATTGGTGATCAAAACAGTGATTTAGCCGGTGGATATACTGAAAAAACATTTAAATTGCCTAATCCGTATTATCTTGTTCCGTGATATAAAGCGACGTAGGATGAGCAAAGAAGCGGGAGCGCGACGTGCGCCCACCCTACGATTAATCAAATAGCTATCACGCATAATCCACAGAAATTATTTCATACTCTACTATTCCACCTGGCGTTTTAACCACCACGGTGTCATCAACATGCTTACCAATCAGGGCACGACCTATTGGTGAACTGTAAGAAATTTTGTTCAACTTGATATTCGCTTCGTCTTCACCAACAATTTGATAGGTAATTTCGGCATCAGTTTGCACATGGCATAGGTGAACCTTAACTCCAAACACCACTTTGCCCTGATTAGTGAGTTTACTAATATCCACAACCTGCGCCATGGACAACTTCGCTTCCAGATCTTGAATGCGCCCTTCTGTAAAGCTCTGCTCTTCGCGAGCGGCGTGGTATTCTGCATTTTCTTTCAAATCACCATGCGCACGTGCCACGGCAATCGATTCAATAATTCGCGGACGCTCTATTGTTTTCAAACGATGTAATTCGTCTTTCAGCGCGGCTGCACCTTCAACTGTCATTGGATGTTTTTGCATCATGTAAATCCTGTAGTCGTGTTACTGTTTGTCTATCTTCATATTTCATCGCCAAACAAGCCGCTTCGGCGCCTGACAATGTTGTCGTGTAGCTAACCTTATGCTGCAATGCATTGCGTCGAATTGCAAATGAATCTGCAATGGCCTGTTTGCCTTCTGTGGTATTTACAATAAAATCAATGTCATGATTTTTGATGTAATCGACCACATGTGGTCGGCCTTCTGCCACTTTAAATACGCGCTTGCAAGCAATACCAGCTGCTTGTAATACAGCAACAGTTCCACGAGTTGATAAAATTTCAAAGCCTAAATCAATCAATCGTTTGACAATTTCACCAATACGGGCTTTGTCTCCATCACGTACTGAAACAAACGCCCGTCGATGCTTGACAATGTTGCACCCGGCTCCTAGCTGAGCTTTCGAGTAGGCTTGTCCAAAACGTTTGGCAATACCCATAACCTCACCCGTGGATTTCATTTCGGGGCCTAGAATGGAGTCAACGCCTGCAAATTTAACAAACGGAAACACGGGCAATTTAATCGAGTAGAAAGCTGGCGTCGGGGCATATTGGGTCAACCCCTGCTCTTTCAGACTCCGCCCTATTTTGCAAAGGGCTGCAATTTTTGCCAGAGGCAATCCAGTGGCTTTTGAAACAAACGGCACAGTACGTGAAGCACGCGGGTTTACTTCCAAAACAAAAATATCATCAGACTGAATTGCAAATTGTGCGTTGATCAGGCCGACGACACCTAATTCTAACGCCATTAATCGCATTTGTTCAATCAAATCTTGTTGCACAACCACACTTAAACTAAACGGCGGCAAGGTACAGGCCGAATCGCCTGAATGGACTCCGGCTTGTTCGATATGTTCCATGATGCCGCCAATCAATACATCTTTGCCATCGCATACAGCATCAACATCCACTTCAATGGCATTATTTAAAAACTTATCCAGTAAAACAGGTGAGTCATTCGAAACCGTCACGGCATGCGCCAGATAAAAGCGCAAGTCATCTTCGTTATAAACTACTTCCATGGCGCGACCGCCCAAAACATAGGACGGACGAACCACCAAAGGGTAACCAATGCGTGCTGCCAGAACGATGGCTTCGGCTTCACTACGTACCGTACCATTCGCTGGCTGATGCAAGCCTAATTTGGTGACCAGTTTCTGAAATCGTTCGCGATCTTCTGCCATATCAATCGCATCAGGTGATGTGCCAATGATGGGCACGCCATTTGCTTCCAGCGGGCGTGCCAGCTTTAATGGCGTTTGGCCACCATAATGCACAATAACGCCGGCAGGTTTTTCAACATCCACAATAGCCAGCACGTCTTCAAGAGTTACTGGCTCAAAATAAAGCCTGTCTGATGTGTCAAAATCAGTGGATACGGTTTCAGGGTTGCAGTTGACCATGATGGTTTGATAACCCGCTTCCCGCAGTGCCATGGCCGCATGCACGCAGCAATAATCAAATTCAATCCCCTGACCAATCCGGTTTGGTCCACCCCCCAAAATCATGATTTTTTTCGAATTAGACTCAGGCCGTGCTTCACTGATGGATTGATAGCATGAGTACATATACGCCGTGTCACTTGAAAACTCGGCCGCACATGAATCAATACGTTTATAAACGGGCAACACACCCAGA
>JABDAB010000098.1 GCA_013289415.1 Gammaproteobacteria bacterium | reverse complement strand
TCTGGCGCAGGTAAACCCCACCATCTATTGATTAAACAAAAATCAATGCCTGTTTTTCGGTGGCAAAATATTTTTTGATTGATATAGTGGGGGCTGTTGACATTTGATGACAAGTGAATAAGTATGACGATAACAACTGCACAGACCAATTTATATTACCAAGCTTTATTGGATAAAGATGATAGGTACGAGGGTATTTTTTACGTGGGTGTGACAACAACCGGTGTGTTTTGTCGACCAACTTGCCCGGCACGAAAGCCTAAAAAGAACAATTGCGAATTTTTTAAAACAGCACAAGAGGCAATGCTAGCGTCTTTTCGCCCTTGTAAACGATGTCGTCCATTATCGCATCCCAATTATGTTTCAGATACGATACAACTTTTAGTTGAAGCGGTAGAGCAAGACCCTAATAAACAGTGGAAAACGGCTGATTTTAAAGCATTATCCATTGATGAATCAACAGCTAGGCGACAATTTAAAAAACGTTTTGGTATGACCTTTGTGGCTTTTGCCAGGGCCAGGAGGATAGGTGTTGCTATGCAGGAAATTCGAAAAGGTGCATCGGTTATTGATGCACAGCTACAAGCAGGCTTTGAGTCCGGCAGTGGCTTTCGAGATGCCTTTTCTAAATTTTTAGGCGATGTCCCTGCACGCATCAATAAGCAAACAACCATTCTGAAAGCCTCTTGGATTGATACCGTTTTAGGTCCTATGATCGCTATTGCTGATGAAGAGGTTTTATATTTACTAGAGTTTGTTACCAGAAGAGGTTTAGAGCGTGAAGTTGAACGTCTTCGAGCACGCGGATTTGCTATTATCCCCGGAGCAACAGTACCGCTTAAGTCGATTGAGAATGAGTTACAATATTATTTTGAAGGGAATTTGACCCAATTTAAAACGCCTTATTGCGTGTTTGGTAGCCCATTTCAACAGCAAGTTTGGCGAGCACTGTGTGAAATTCCATATGGAGAAACGCGTAGTTACGCTGCGCAGGCAGTATCCTTAGCAAAACCGACAGCATATCGAGCGGTCGCAAATGCAAATGGCGCGAATCAATTAGCAATCATTATTCCTTGTCATCGAATCATTGCTAGTGATGGCACATTAGGTGGTTATGGTGGTGGATTGGCGGTTAAACAATGGTTGCTAGATCACGAGCAACGTTACAAGATTAAAAATGAGTGAAGATAATTAAATGTCGCGAACTATGTTGCGATATGCAATTGAGAGACTGTCTATAGAAAAACGTGCGGATTATTTATAATGAAAAAAATATAGGATTAAAATTATGAGCACATTGCCACAATGCCCCAAATGTAATTCAGAATATACCTATGAGGATGGTGTACATTTTGTTTGTCCTGAATGTGCACATGAATGGACTCAATACGAAATAACGGAACCCACTGATAATCCCGTGATAAAAGATGCGCATGGAAATGTGTTACAGGATGGCGATACAATTACAATTATAAAAGATTTGAGCGTAAAAGGTTCCTCATTGGTTGTGAAAGTTGGTACTAAAGTCAAAAATATTCGATTAGTTGAAGGAGATCATGATATTGACTGTAAAATTGATGGCATTGGTGCCATGAAATTAAAATCGCAGTTTGTGAAAAAAGTTTAGTTTTTATGGCTCAACAACATGGAGGGGGTAGGTCTTGCCTTTAAAAAATCAGACGTTATTTGCATCTCTAGTGCGTGTGGTGGGTGCGAACGTCAGAAGATTGGACATGCCAAGAGCTGCTTACGTGGTTTTTAAATGTATGTTGGGATGCGAGCCCGGCGGTTTACGCAGCAAGGCCTACTTCATAAGGCCATTCAGAAATCACTTACCAACCAAGTCTTGGATGTTGCCCCGCATCAAGAGCTAAATCTATAGCCTTAATATCTGCACATCTCGCATCGAGCAAGGCGGAAAACGCCGCCGACTCAACAAAAGCCGGGCCGGCGCCGTCGGGGTGCCCGCAACCGTGACTGGCCGACGATCGAAGTAATGCAAAATCAACACCAAGACCAGATGAAGATGAACGAACGAGAGGGAATAAATCTTCATCTAAGCGAGATTTACAGTTATAAATAGTTTTACATCGAGGTAACAATATTCCCCTTGCCTCATCCAGGTCTTCATCAAACTTTGGCGTTGGATGAAATGACCGGTCCGGCCTAGTGAGTTCATAGAGAGCATGCGCCGGAAGTTCTGACTGCAATAACCCAATGACGTTGCGCCAATGGTCTTCTAATTCATCCGCCTGTTTTTTCGTTTCGTACGCGGAAATACCGACATTACGGTCTGCATACGCATTATTTAATGACTTAAATGCCTCGTTGCACTGATGCTCACAATGTTGATGGGGCTTAATGCCTAATGATGGCATCAATGATTTGATTTCATTCAAATCCGCCTTGTTTAAGATATTATTGGGTTTTTTATAACCCATCATGAGTGCTACTATTTTTGGGTTCTTCTTCTCGTCTTCAGTATCCATTTTTTTAGTCTGGTATTGATTGTTACGATCACAATAACCTATTTCAATCTGCGTGCCTTGTCGA
>JABDAB010000097.1 GCA_013289415.1 Gammaproteobacteria bacterium | reverse complement strand
TTAATGATCGTGGTCAACGCAAAAACATCTTCAGATATTCTGTTGTTATCCGGTGGATTAATATTCTGAGGATAAAAGCATACAGAATAGTAATAAGCAAGAGTTGGTGAACCACTGTTACTGCCAGCATTTGAGTTCCCAATCCCTAAAGTATCCGTCACTCGGCCTTCAGCAATTTGTGCAGTAAAGGTATTATCTGGGTTACGTACGAGAAAGACCGTTGATGGTATAACATACAAATGTGCAACGCCATAAAAATGAAAGTAGCGAATACCACGGGCCATATCGATGGATAATTTAAGAATGACCGAAAAATCAGACAGGGCACTCTTCAGTACATCATCCGGGTTTGCACCAGTGGCTTTTGCCAAACTACCCGCGGGAAGATCGGTAATTGCCACCCCATTAATTTCAGAAGCGGCCCCGATTTCAACAATATTGGGGTGATTCAACACCCGATTAATAAGTCTTAGTTTTTTGGAACGCTCGGCATTCGTTATCTTTGCTGTCTTTTCGTTATCGCCGTATTCACGGGCATGCTCCAATTCCCAAGCGGTTCTTTGTTTTTGTTCTTCTTCTAAAGCTTCCGCTTTTTCCAATTCGTCAACAGTCAATTCACTGTTTTGAGGCAAGCGAGTAAGCGTCGTGATACCGAGCAGTTCTTTTTCAAGTGCTTTATCTTTAAGCCCTGCAGTATCTCCGCCATGAATGACTAAGCATTTTAAATAAAGTTGGCCAATCTCAGCATGTAATGCCGGATAGTCCTCTGCAGAGACCACAACTTCATTTTGCTCATTCAACACGCCTCTGAGTTTGTGCATTTCCTCTACCATGAGATCTTGGTCTTCACCGGGGTAGATATGAATCATATAATCTAACGTTTCCAATGACTCTTTTGTAGCAAAAAGCGACATACTTCCATTGTCGGCAAGCTTGACACGCCGAGCAAGATCCAAGGCAGACGGGGACAGCATTGGTGAAGCACCTGGAGTGGTTAACGATTTTAGATAACATTGACCAATCGCAATATGCAACATTGGATAATTTGCCTGGGAAACCACAACTTCATTTTGCGTGCTCAATGCCTGTCTGAGCTTTTGCATTTCCTCCATCAGGCTATTTTGTGTGACATGATTTTGGTTTAGCTTTTTCTCGTGATTACGACCATTATAGGGGCCATGAAAATACATCTTCGCCATATAATCTAACGTTGCCAACAACTCATGTGTGGCAAAAAGCGACAGATTCTTTTCGTCATCCATCTTGACGCGTTGCATGAGACTCATGGCAGAGAAGGCGGCCATCTCTGGAGCATCTTGAATAGCCAGATTTTTTACACGATGCAATGCCGGATAAGCCTCGTCAGTGATCTCAACTGGCTCACCCACGGTGATTCTCAGCTTTTGCATTTCCTCCATTATGCGATCCTTGTTCTCACCAGCATACACATGGATCATATGGTCTAAAATTGATAGTGATTCTTTGGTTGCAAAAAGTGGCGTAATGGCCGATGGAAGTGCTTGTTCATCCGCAAACGATGCGTTATCGAGGTGTTCTTCTTCTCTAAATTTTTTGGAAATTCTTTCAAAAGCAGCAAAGTCGTCAACTTCCAGGATGTCAACTGCAGGCGCTTCGGTGCTTGTGGAGCTATCTGCGTGATATGATTGATTTTTTTCGTGCGATCGTTTCAGAATGCCTTTAGGCTTGTGGGTTTCTACAGACAAGGATTTTTCAATCGGAACGTGCTGGAACTCGTTCATAAGTTTAGTTTTAGATAACATCGATTGTCTCCTGTGTTTATTTTATAAAGCTAACGGATGGAATTAGATGCCTATACGTTTACTTTTTGAGTGAGTACCTGCTAATATGCGATCAATTATAACACAATGATCTTGTGGATGTCATTCTTTGTAATAAAAAAACTAGGATCGGTGTCTTGGCTTTTAAACGAGCGTTGCGAATTGTTCGCTTATTCGCTCAGCTTACGCTGTTGGCGGATCGACGTCAGGGCTTATCACAGCAAGAGAGCTGTTTGGTTTATGGTGAAGAAATACAGAGGATACTCATGTGGGTGTCGCAAGATTGGAAATTAGCTGCGCTAAACGTGTCAGCTTCTGATCCTCCTAGGTCATCGGAGTAATAATTTTGCCAGGCATTGGAAGTTCCGCATGGGTTTTGGCCGCAGTGGAAAGAAGTGGCTGTCTGGCCATAGGCACCGAAACCTGAGTTGGATTGGCTGGTCCATTCTTCGCCGAGCTCGCTACAGAGCGCGAAATTCGCTGGGTACTGCGAGGAGTTAGCTAGATTGCCATATGCCCAACCCATGATGGCATTGGCGTTTGGGAGCCCTGTAAGATAAATGCTCTGAGGACCGAACCAAAACGAGGTGTTAGCTAAGGGTGTGGCACCGCTAGGATAAGTGAGATCCGGGTAAGATGAACCTTGGGGGCTTGTGTCAGGAAAGATCGCATTGGATGTGACAGTATTAAATGGGGTGATGCCGTCAGGGTTAAAATAAGTTGTTCCGGGTGTGAGCTGCCACAGTGGGGTTGCGTAGGAACCGGCACAGCCATTTATGTCGTTAATTTGAGAACAGGGTGTCAGGCTGGAAGT
>JABDAB010000096.1 GCA_013289415.1 Gammaproteobacteria bacterium | reverse complement strand
ATTTTTCATGGGAGTTTTTTAGTGGTTGAGCCCCAGTGTGGTAGCTGGGGCTTCTTTATTTTTATCATTTGTATCTAAGTTTTGATAAGCCAATAGTTAACCAATGGGCGATATACCATATCATGGATATTCTGGATACTCCGGTACCTCTAGCAGTATAATTTATACATTCACTTCTTCAGGTTATACATCTGGGGTGACAATGAGTTATGCTAATGAAATCAGGTACCAGCTACTCCCAGATAGTAGGTTCTATAACCTTGCCTTTGGTGTTTTAAAGGAAGATGGCAGTATAGATGACAGTTTCAAGGTAAATAGTGATAATCCAAGAAAGATATTGGGAACTGTTGTCAAGACCGTTATCGAATATCTCAATGTATATCCAGATCGATTGATAAAAGTTGAAGGTAGTGATAGGAGGCGGACTGAATTGTACAATAGAATAATCACCCACAAATTTGATGAGATTTCAAAATTTTATACTATTTATGGGAAAGGAGCTGATGGTGGATGGCATGACTTTATCCCTGGTACTATCTATCCTGAACTTATAATAAAAAAGAAAGAATGATACTCGAAAATCACCCTGGGGAATTAAAAAGGATTATCGAAAGCTTGAAACACCAGTCATTGCAGGTTTTGTTAGATCGGAGTAGGCCAAAACAAGAACATGCTGAAGATACATGTACCCATGTAAAGGTTGAAGAAACTGCTCCAATTATAAATGAGGACTAAGATTTTTTTCGATTTCCTTAAGTGGCTTCCCAAAACTTTCTTTCATGATGTATTCACCAAGGTTATCAAGAAATTTGACCTCAACTTCTCTGGTCTTATCAGCGTCAGAACAATCTTTGAAATCAAACGTTCTGAACTTACATTTATCAAATTCAGTGTACTTCTCTTTTAGTATCTGAATCTCTGAATTATCAATATAGTTGTACAGTTCAGTGAGAGTTCTTAATAAATCCCCTTTTATGAGCTCAACATCCATAAGCGAATCCATTTGCCTATCAATGTAATTATCCGCTAGCTTTTTAAGTTCAGTCTCATGTCCAAGAAGTTGATATAACCGTAGAGTAGCACAAGCCTTTATTTTATAAAACTCCGTTCTAGAACATAATTTTATGGCTTTATCACAAATTCCTACTATTTCAGATTTAAGAGATCCGATTAACCTCTTTTTTTCTTTTGAAGCATTAAAAAAATGAACAACTAAAGACCCACCAAGGGTAAGAATAGAACCTAATATAATATACCAGACTTTATCATCACCTCCTTGGTTCCTATAATAATAATGACAAAATAAAAGAGTCACAGCGTCATGGGCTCCGTTCATATCATATGTTTGAATTTTGCTTCTACAAGAAGCATTTCGTAAGCCAGTTCGAGTGACAAGTCATTGTTATCTGCAAAGTCTCTGACCCTTAGTAAACCAGTTCCGTCGCAATCTCTACACTTCTCGATATCTCCTTCATAGACTATATAGCCCTCCTCGTCTCGCTCAATGTCTTGGAATTCTCCCAAGCCCCTACAGAAAGGGCAGTCCATTACTATTCGGGCTATCTCAATATCCGGCTTTGCACTAAGTATTTCTTCTATTGGGGACTTGTCTGAGCTTGATTGGGTTTCCATGTTGTTTATATTAAATGATTTAATTTCCGCTTCACAAAAATATAGCAAAACAACCTGGTGGCTATGATGATTTTATTAACAAACAACGACAACTGTATTAACATAAAAGGCTCCTACTTAGGAGCCTTTTAGTAACATAGATTGTAGTCTTTTATGGTACGATGGGAATGGTTTTTCCATACATAAATGCAAGGAATTTTTCTACAGCATAGGCTGCTCCCCGTTCATTAAACGCTTCACAAATTATACTTTTTACATTTCCCTTCCCCCCAGTATAGTATATCTTGGTTATTCCATCATCTCCATTGAATCTTCGATGTTCAGTATCCACGCCCTCGATTTCTACGATTTCATCAATTTTACCATTTGCAATATCAATTTGATAGTGTTCCATATTTTGGTTTTTAAGTTATATTTTTGAGTGAACTCTCTTTTCAATCCATACAAATGCACTGCTTCCGTCGGAATAACATTCTAAGTATTCCCACCTACCATATTTGTATCCTAAAAAATCTCTTCTGATAACTGTTTTCATATTACAAGGATTAAGTTTTGCTGCCACCAATTTATAATAAATTTTATAAAAAAACAAATTTTAAGCTTTAAAATGCAATGATATTTGGCTGATATTTGCACAATGGGATCAATAATAAAGGTTCAATGCTGTAATTGTGACTATTACTTTGACATTAGTAACACTCATAAGCTTAAGATCGAAGAAGGGGTTAGTGACCAGTATTACATCTGTACAGAATGCCTTAATAGCTTACCATTAATGCATGATCATATTTTGACCAAAATCGACTAGGGAATTGTTGCCGGAACCGGTGGCAAGGGTTTTGGTGATTTTTGAAGCATCATCACTGTGATCTTCAGAATTTCGATCAGCTTTTTAATTATCACTTCTGAATCCTTAATAGATGAAGTACTTGGTTTTGCTTCGACTAAAACATCACCTAAATCAAGCTCCTCTAATGACTTGGGAACTGCCGCTTTTAAATCATTCGTATCATCTTCCATAATGACCATTTTT
>JABDAB010000095.1 GCA_013289415.1 Gammaproteobacteria bacterium | reverse complement strand
AAACACTTGAAAGAAGCCGGAGTACAAGAAATATTGGTGATCTCGCAAGACACCAGTGCCTATGGCATTGATACCCGCTATCAACCGGTCGAATGGAACGGCAAGACGATTAATACCCGTTTTTATGATTTATGTGAGCAATTGGGTGAATTGGGCATTTGGGTGCGTTTGCATTACGTTTACCCCTATCCGCATGTGGATGATATCATTCCTTTAATGCGCGACAAACTCATCCTGCCATACCTTGATATTCCCTTACAACATGCCAGCACGCGCGTATTAAAAGCCATGAAGCGCCCTGCCAGCAGTGAAAATACACTAGCACGGATTGCACACTGGCGTGATATTTGTCCTGATATTACCTTACGATCAACATTCATAGTTGGATTTCCTGGCGAAACTGAAGCTGAGTTTGAAGAACTGCTGACGTTTTTAGACGCTGCCAAACTGGATCGTGTAGGCTGTTTTCAGTATTCACCCGTAAATGGTGCCAAAGCCAACGACTTGGAAAATCCAGTAGCCGATGATATTAAAGAAGACCGTTACCACCGCTTCATGCAATTGCAAGCCGTAATAAGCCGTGACAAATTAACCGCAAAAATCGGCTCGCAACAAACGGTATTGATTGACTCGATTACCAATGAACAAATCATCGCTCGCAGCATGAGTGACGCACCCGAAATCGACGGTTTGGTCTACCTGCCGCTTGCCGAAGGCGTTAAAGTGGGTACGCGAGTTAATGTTATGATTACTGATAGTGATGATTATGATTTGTTCGGAGAGTTGTTGTAGGTTGGGCCTTGGCCCAACAACATGGGTTCGTTGGGCCAAGGCCCAACCTACAGCAATGTCTCCAAAGGAACTAAATCATCCTTAATAATCTGCTGAAATTCTGGTGAACAACGTTTCCAAGCAACAATATCAACCTTGAATGGTAAATCAGACTGTTCAAAATCATCCATCAACTGTGCAATCACTGAATCAGGGATATCAGCCTGGTAACATAAATCCAAATCAGAATACTCTCTATGAGCACCTTTTACACGTGAGCCAAACGCTAAAAATGGATATAAATAATGAGATAAAATATCTGTGATAATTTTAGCTTGCCGATGAGTAAAGGCATTGGACATATTACACTTCACCAAGCTGTAACGTCTCTATCAACTTCTGCATTGCAACAGAAAAAGCCGGTAATACTGAAATGACCTCGTCCATAGTTGCTTCATTGTAAGTATGAGACGTCAGATTGCGCTTTAGCTGAAAATCAAACCACTGCTCAAGATGACTTAATAAATGATTTTGCGCTGCTGTTCGAAATGTATCTCTAGGGGAGGCAACATCCAGTCCTTTTTTACTCAAAACACGTTTTAAAGTTCGCCAGGACAGTTCAAAACAGAATTCAAATGCTTGGATAGCACCGGCTTTTTCCTGATCCGAATTCAAATTTTGTCTAAATAATTCAAACATTTTTTGAGCTCTTAATAAAGGAGCTATATTGATATCGTCAAAAATAATGTCATTGTTCATGTTGTTCTCTATTAAATCAAACTCAAGCGCCCTTCCTGCAACATCATCACCTTATCCATACGGGAAGCCAACTGCTTGTCATGAGTCACAATCACCAATGCCGTTTGTCTTTGCGTATTCAAATCCAGCATAAGATCAAACACTTTGGCCGCTGTCGACTGATCCAGATTGCCCGTGGGTTCATCGGCAAAAACACACCGCGGTTTATGCACCAAGGCTCGGGCAATCGCTACGCGCTGGCGTTCTCCGCCTGATAACTGGCACGGTTTATGCAGCGCTCGTGCGGCAAGACCGACTTGTTCCAGAATAACATGCGCTTGCTCTTTGGCCTCCATCACAGGCATACCGGCAAGCAATAACGGCATGGCGACATTTTCCATGGCGGAAAACTCAGGCAATAAATGATGGAACTGGTAAATAAAACCCAACTGTTTATTTCGCAACATGCAGCGTTTTTTTTCTGACAGATCCTGCCAGTCGGTGCCTTCAATGAAGATCTGTCCAGCGGTTGCTCGATCTAGGCCACCCAACAAATGCAACAATGTACTTTTACCTGAACCAGAAGGCCCTATAATGGCGACTCGATCGCCGTTTTGAATGGAAAAATCCAGACTTTTCAGCACATCCACCGACGTATTGCCGTCATGGTATGATTTATTCAGACCCTGACAATTAATAATCACATCATTCATAATGCAACGCCTCCGCAATCACCGTTTTTGAAGCACGCCAAGCCGGGTAAATCGTCGCCATAAAACTCATCATCAAAGCCATTGCACAAACTTCCCAAATATCACGAAATAAAATTTTTGAAGGCAAATAATCAACAAAATAAATGCTGGATGACAACACATGCATCCCAAAAAACGTCTGCATTGCATTCACTATCGCAGTCGCGTTACTGGCGAGCAACAGACCACTCAATATACCTAATAACGTACCGACAAAGCCAACCATCATGCCTTGAACAATAAAAATCCACAAAATGGTCGCAGGAGTGGCACCAATCGTTCTTAAAATGGCAATTTCAGCCTGTTTGTCATTAACCACCATCACCAATGATGACACCAAATTAAATGCTGCCACAGCGATGATAAGCAGCAAAATAAGGAACATCATGGTTTTTTCCATTTTGACAGCCTGAAAAAACTCACCAAATTGCTGAGTCCAGTTGCTGACTTGG
>JABDAB010000094.1 GCA_013289415.1 Gammaproteobacteria bacterium | reverse complement strand
TGGCTCCCCGTGAACTATCAACAACAAGAGTACAATTACTTTCCAAAAATAGACTATAATCTTTAGTACAAGGATATATATTCAATATCCAGATTAAAAATATTGAGGAGAATTAAAATGCCAAATCAAGCCGCCTTTCAAGAATTTACAGACAAAATTCATAAGCAATGGCTAAAGGGTAATAGTGGAGTAAAGAACCATCATCTCAACGTACTAAGAGATGCTTATAATGAGGGTTTATTAAATGAAAATGATTTAGAGGTAAATCCTATCGTTCTATATTCAATAGCAGGACTGTCAATATCTGGCATAGGTACTGGTTCCTGGCCTGCAGATCCATTAACACGCACTAGTTCCGATGGTTTTGAATTAATACGAGACGGTTTGCTAACAATAAACCAGCTAGAGCAAGCTCTAGATATAGACTTGCGGCCATATAGTCAAACCGGGACGTTAGATACTATAATGTGTGATGAAGGAATAGCAGCGATCAGGCTAGAAATTCCAATAATAGATATTGCGCGGGAGCATGCAAAAAAGGGTGACCCAATACACGATTTTCTAATACATGTTAAAGAGTTGGTAGCTGACAATACCCCACGCATGACGTGTTAAGTAGGTTAAATTGATTGCATAGGCAGTATTGATCTATTGGTGGCTTCTGGTGACAATACGTTCATAGGATTCTTTTTTGTATTTGTATTGATTTTCATAAAAAACACACCATCTTTCAAGTTTTTCTCTCGTTTTTTGGGATTAGATGAAAGAAAAATACACAAAGGTTCGGTGACTAGAAATATAGTTTTTTTGGAGACATTGGCTGCCTCTAGCATTATTTTCTTGCAATGGACGATTTAACTGTCATTCCGCACCCTAACAAGTACTTTTTCTAATTAAATGTTGTTGCTCAAAAAAAATCACCATCGATACAGCTCCACCTCTAAACAACCATCGTAACCATCCATTTTTTCACTGCTTTGTTTATTGCTCATGCTTTTATTGCGATCATATGCAGCCATACTTAATTTTTGACGAACCATAATCTTGTTTGAAAAGTCGGCCAATGTCACCGTCAATATAGGATAATGGGTGCTCAAGCGACTCCTCCAGCTGGATTTAGGTAGATCGCACTGGCTCGTTTACCAAAATGCCTTATTAGATTTTGCATGACCTTGTTTCGGCCACGAAGTGCTAACATGCTCGCTTTCATTTACATCGTTTGACGCAGGCTCATCATAATCACCAAACAAACTCAGTGTCGTCGTATCAATATGCGTGCTTCTCCCTAATAAACCACGAGCCTGACCAATCGTGATACTCAATTCTGTAAATAATTTAGTGGTTCCATAAGCCGCTATCGCATCAAGACAACGACCTGAGGCATCATCATTAAACCAGTCTGCTTGTACATTACGGTTAAACAAACGATCAAGTGGCTTGTCGCTTAAAAACTCAGGAAATAAATACAAACGACTATCGATAAACCCCAATCCATTCATTATCATCGCCGCAACGCGCTCTCCATAGCTTACTTTTGCGCCATGGGCTTCACTAATAGGTAATCGGCGGTCAATTAGATCGACAAGATGTAAGCTATCTATTTTATCTGCCACCAAACCAAGATGCCCTAAGTGGGCAGAGGAAAATTGTTCCTCTTTAAATACATCCATTGTACAATACACCACATCCTTAACATGATGAGATTATACATAATAATGTGTAGATGAGTAGTCAAGGAATTTATTTTTAAGGTTTTGGCTAAGGTGTGGAATGACGGTTTATAATTTGTAGATGTGGTGAATGTGGAGTATGGAAAGCATGATAAACGAAGTCGTTATTGTGAACGCTAAGCAAAAAGAGAAAGCGCACCTTTGGAGGCTCTGTCCTATTGGGACGCATTATATCAGGGAACATCAAGAGCATATGCCAAAATAGATCCAAATCATACAGTCACTTGGGATGATGCTGTGGCAGAATATAAAGGGGTATTAAGCGGGATTTTAGATAAAAATAATCCACATCCAGATTCTGAAGGTAAAATGCAGATCTTTCGCTCTATTTACGATAAATTTCAAGAGTGAGCGTTATGAAGCAAATTTCTCTTCTGATAATCGGTATATGCTTATTTCCGCTCACAGTAAATGCGCTTAATGTAAGTTTAGAACAAAAATATCCAAATACTGTACTGACAAATGATTACGGAATTTTAAATGAAATTGATTTGGATAGTCATTTAGATGGTGTAAAATATCCCCCCATATTTTCAAAAAAAAGTACCCCTTATATTTATTGGCAATGTTTTCCGAGAGATTCTGTAACAGTGTCGCTTGAAGATCTTGGTTATTCCCCGGAAGATGATGATGAAAGTGATGTTAAATATAATGGTGAAAATAAATCCAGATTAACCATTACTGGCTATGATAAGGAACGTGTTTTTCATCAGTATATTGTGGAGGGAAGATCGCCTATCACGCCAACCGAAGAACGATTTAATCAATATCTGAAAATCATGCAAGGTGAGCCATATGTTTGCTTAGCTGGATCATATATGGAAAACGAAACTAGAATCATTCGGGGGGAAAAACAACAAGTACATGGATGGGCTTTCGAAAAAATGAAGACAGGTAAAGGTTGTGAGGCCTATCATACAAATGGATGCCATTATGATTGATGAAATTTGTATCCACCAATAATGATGTGTAGTCAAAGAATTTATTTTTTTAGGGTTTTT
>JABDAB010000093.1 GCA_013289415.1 Gammaproteobacteria bacterium | reverse complement strand
GGTATTTGAAATACCTCGGGAAAATGACCTGATTTCGCTTTAATTTCTTCATGTATAAAATTCTTAAGAAACCCGGGAGAAAAAACGATACCCCTATCAGAATAAATGCCATCGGCAACCTGTTCAACATGGTGTGCAATAGACAACTTAAAATCAAGATCAGTATACTGCCAAGTTGATCCCTCTATATTTCCATAAATAAAAAAATCTGCTGGATTACCAACAGGATTATTCGAGAAATTAAGTACCATGTTAATATGGTAATAGTGACTGCTATCAATCAATTTTAGTGCTCTTATAAAATTTTGATCCAGTATGCTTTTAAAGAATGCTTGGCTAAACCATCGATCATCAACCGTTAACTTGTTGAACTTTTGTGTTCTTTTATTGACATAATAAAACTCATCGATAGACTCATCCTCATTTTTTACTCGTAGAATTATTCTATAAAATGACCCCATTTGCGTATAAATATCTTCTCTCTCAGGTAATAAAGATACTAAGAGTGAGGCAATTCCATCCACTTGAATCAACGTTGGTTTGTCTTTTGGTAGCTCAGGAAAACTAAAATCACTGGAAACTTTTTTGAAATAAAGGGAATAATGCCCTCTTTCTTCGTTTGGCTTAACATATTGTTCAATACAGTCATTAACTGTCCTCCATTCCGATAGACTAAGAGAAGTTAATATATATTGAGGGGTGATTAATCGAACTAAATCCGCTTGTTTTTGTTCCCATTTCAGGAATAACTCATAAAATTGCCATGGAAATTGCTGTGACAATCCCGGTACAGTATATACTACGGCATAATCTTCAAATATTTGGCCAATTTTATTTCTCTTTCCTCTTTGCGATGATAATTTCTGCATTTCTTGCAATGATCTATCTTTTAAAACCTGTAACGTCTCATCGAGCGCAGTAGGTGATAGTGAAAAACCTTGAGAAAATAATAGGTTCAAATATTCCGACAAGTTTCTTTTATCGGCTTCAAAAATAAATGAAACAAGCAACTCTGGGCTAGCCACTCTTTTCATAAATTGTAGCCCCATTGCACACATAAAATCTTTTCTCTTTTCTTGAGGTGAAATGAGTATATGACCTCTGCTGAATAGTATTTCCAAAATATGGGGCAAATAATATTTTACTTGTTCAACACATGGTGGGCTATGAGCTTGTATTGATGTAAAATAATGACATATAGACATAGAGAGAGGACTCTTTAATTCTCGCATAGTTGAAAAATCAATGTCTAAACCTCGCAAATATAGAGTAGCGAAGCGTGAATCAAGCTTTTGCGTTTTCCAATTTTTGCCATCTGTGTTTCCATGAAACCAATAGTCCTCACCGCATTGGATTAATGTTGGCTTGGTTGAATTTAAACTTGGCTGCAATGGCAATTGAATTCCGAATAATTCGGTGCTTGTGGAATCAATTAGCATTAATGCAAGGTCATAACCAAGGTAGTCCTTTGAGTGCAACCGACTCGGATTGAGTTTATGACACTCGATACGATCTGTTATTGTGTCATCAGATTTTGAGGAGGTACGAACAACATATTCGAGTACTTTTGATTCTGGAGAAGAGTATTTGACATACAATTTATTCTGTTTTATTTCAAGATCGTTTAATAACCAGCAAAGATCGTATCCGAAAATTTGATCCGTAGCTATTTCTTCGATTTCTTTCAATTTTTTCAACTGCATTATATTATTTTGCTTAAGCGTGGCATCTTCTTGCGTTAATTGCACAATGATGGTCATTTTATTTTTATCAACACCACTCAGTAAATATCCTAAATGTGAGTATGTTAATATGACATTTGATGCGGGCGCCATCCACATCAGCTGATATAATGATGAGAGTTTTTCTTCTATTCTGAGAAGAATGCTAACCAAATTATTAGTTAACCATTCATCAGAAAATCCTTGGAAATCAACACTGACTTTTAGTAGCCATTCATTCAACCCACCGGACAGTATAATTGCCTTTTCAAGATCATCACGATTAAAATTTAGATAATTCACATTTCACCCTTGCAATTCTTGAGATAAGGGTAATATTTATTGCCATTAATTGCTATCTGTTATTTCTAACTGCCCCACCAGTGCCCCTTGAAACAATTGATGGATTATATATTTTTTGTAACGTATTGATTTATATGGTGCTAGGGCCGGAATCGAACTTATGCTTAACTATATGATTATTTAGGATATAAATAACAAGGACTCGATTGTTACCCAAAATCTTGCCCAACTTTGGGTATGATACCTGATTCGAATGATTGCGAAAAGATACGAACTAAAAAACAATATAGCCTGAGATTATGATAAACTGATTGGATAATCTATGCTGAACTAGCTGTAGTTAGGGTTAAGGAACGCGTCAAAACAGGTGGTCATTCTGTCCCTGAAGATACAATAAAAAGACGTTATTCAGCTGGGCTAAGAAATTTTTTCAATTTATATTGCCCTTTGGCTGACTCATGGCAACTTTATGATAATTCAAACGCTAATGCTCTATCCATGATCGCCTCGGAATTTAACAACCATTTAACCGTTCATGATAAAGCTTTATGGGAGCAACTTTCGGAGAATTCCAATGAAAAAAGTTAAACATTCAGCCGATGATCACATCACTAAAATATTCAGTGATCCTATCAAAGTAACTCAAATTATTCAAAAAGGGATAAACGACGCTCTATTAAAACATAAACAAGCAGGAAACCCTATCTGCGAATGGCGTGATAACAAGGTTGTC
>JABDAB010000092.1:223-2839 GCA_013289415.1 Gammaproteobacteria bacterium | reverse complement strand
TTGCCGATTGAATTTTGACTTCCAACAAGGTAGACACCTGATGCCTGGGTGAATTCTCATTTAACGGATTTAAGCCGATAGATCATTCCGCTAATTTGTATAAACTGACACGGCAAAACTGAAACTGCCATCAGAAAACCGCCGCACTACTGCCGGTATTTTCCTAGTAAAAAGACAGAATCTACTACTCAGATAGAGTTTCATCAGAGCAAGATGGATTCTAACTAGCCTTTCGTCCACCGTCGACTCCAAGCACATCATTAAAAACGCATTTACGAAGAGCCTCAATTGACATTGATGGTCGCACAATAAATAATTTTACCATGGTACTAGCTTTATGGCGGTACGGTCCGGGAAATTTTTGTTCGGTCTTTAGTGAAGTGAACTGGATTCTGAATGAGCTTTGCCAATTAATATTTGCAACTTTGGATATCAACATGTTTGGCTTTGGAAATAAAAATTTATTAGGCGTCGACATTGGATCGAGTACTGTGAAGATCGCCGAAATAGATGGCTCACGCAAGGGCTTTGAGCTAACAAGTTTTGGTGTCATGCCTTTGCCAAGAGGAATTATTAACAGCGGTGAAATCATTGATCCACTCAAAGTGGGGCAAACGATTAAAACACTTACGACTACGATGAGAACCAAGCGTTTTCAAGTCGTTTCGGGACTTTTTGGCAGTGCAGTTATTGTGAAGAAAATTTCGATGCCCAAAATGGACGTCAAACTCGTTTCAGAGCAAATTAAATGGGAAGCTGAGCAATACATTCCCTTCGATATCAACGATGTCACCCTTGAATACAAAATTTTAAAATCTTCAGCTGCGGCCGAGACCATGGACATTTTATTGGTGGCGGCAAAACAAGATTTAGTATTTCGCTATATCGAGACTATTGAGGCTGCACAGTTGAAACTGGAATCCTTAGATATCAACGGATTTGGTTTGGCAAACTGTTTTGAGCACAACTATGGTGTTCAGCAGGGCGTGATTGGCCTTCTTAATTTTGGTGCGGCCTCAACAAACTTTGTGGTTGTTGCAAATGGCGAAGTTGTTTACTGCCGCGACATTCTTATTGGCGGCTTCAACTACACGAACGATATTATGCAAACCATGGGCATTAGTTTTGAAGAGAGCGAAGCCCTCAAAGTTTCAGCTTCTATGGGGCAAGAAGTCCCTGCTGAGGTGAATACACAAATTGCGAGCACCAACGAGCACTATGTGGAAGAGGTGAAATCAAGCCTCGAGTTTTTCAGTGCGGCTTCGGGTAATCTTGCGGTCAATCGTTTCTATGTTACCGGGGGCGGGATCTTTGTTCCTGGGCTTGTCGCAGCTGTATCCAAAGGGGCCAATATACCCTACGAGGTGCTCGATCCTTTTTTAAAGATTTCGTACAATAAAAAAAACCTCAGTGCAGAATACATCGAACAGATTCGTCCGATGAGTGCAATCGCGATAGGCCTTGGCCTTCGCAAAGCAGGCGACGTTGATAAAAATTAATTTACTGAGAAATGTGGGAGCTGCACCGGGCAACGTCGGTTTACCAAGGGCCGGTGATTCGGTCACAACTGAAGCCGTTGTTAAACAGCTGGCGGTTGCCAAGGGTATGTTGCTACTTGTCCCGATGTTTATACTTTTTGGAATCGAAAAATATAATATTTCGATTCTCACTAAGAAATTAGCCGAGACCAATCAAGAAGTGGCAAAAGTCGATGAACAAATTAAATCCTATGGTGATACTGGTCCGCTGCTTGAAAAATATTCTGCCATTAAGTCAAAGCTTGAAAAACAATTTGATTCGTTACAGGGGATTGGGGCCAGGCGCTTGAGAGAGGTGAAGACACTGGATAGTCTTCAAACAATCATTCCCGCGCGTAATTGGATAAATCAAGTTGCTATTGACGAAGTCGGCAGAGTCAGTCT
This sequence comes from Gammaproteobacteria bacterium, assembly GCA_013289415.1. Taxonomy (GTDB): domain Bacteria; phylum Pseudomonadota; class Gammaproteobacteria; order Legionellales; family Legionellaceae; genus DDPF01. Next base: position 917 of record JABDAB010000092.1, on the reverse strand, counting down.
TTCGGGTTATTCAGAAACTCCTGATGGTGCTTTTAGTTTCGTCAGGGCTATCGAAGAAAACCCTAACTTCTCTGAAGTCAGTAAGGTGAGTGTTTCGACCGATAGCAACGGCAGTAATGGTAGGGCTGAAGGTCTTAAAAAATATTCATTTGAATTCCGCATAGGAAAATCAAAATGAGAAGTTATATTGAAAGACTTGCATCACTTGAATGGCCAAAAGTTTTTCTAGGATCCTTACTGGTTGCTGGAATTTACTATGCAACTTTTTATGATACGGGCTCGGCTTTGGATACCAGGGTACAAGCCGCCGAACGCCACCTGACTGAAACTAAAGATAAGTTGGAAAGAACTAAATCTGCAGATAAAAATGTGAAACTCTTTGTGCAAAAAGTTGAATCGGCTGAACAACAGTTTCGCGAAGTGATCGAATATATGCCTCCAGAATTAAATTTAGGTAATTTTTTGCAAAGAGTGAAAGATCAGGCATCGTCAGCTGGTGCCACTGTGCAAACTTTCAGTCCTGCGAGTAATATTGAAAAACGTGATTTTTACGAAATTCGTAAAATTGGACACAAGTAATTAGAAAAAGAGGTTCAAGGATGAGCTCAAAAAACTTTGCAAAATCGACTTTTAAATTATCAATGAGTTTGTTTTTTGCTTTTGCCCTAGGCTTTCATTTGTCAGGCTGTGCAAC
>JABDAB010000092.1:0-213 GCA_013289415.1 Gammaproteobacteria bacterium | reverse complement strand
ACTCAACGGTAATTTTTCTCAATTGCTGGTCTTTCTGTCAAACATCAGCAAAATGCCTCTGCTAATTACTTTTGATAAAATGGAACTAGCGACTTTGGGCGGTGGTGATTTTGATAATCCGAAACTTCGAATGACTGGCACCTTATTGGGTTATCGCTATGTTAGCGATGGCAGCCTGCTCCCTGCAGGAAGCACACCTGAGACAGGAGCCAC
>JABDAB010000091.1 GCA_013289415.1 Gammaproteobacteria bacterium | reverse complement strand
ATGAATTTATGGATGCTACTATAACAGGACAAGAAGTGTCAAATGAATACTTGACCCCTTTGTTCTTTCATGATACCAGGCATTTTCAAATTCCAAACGCAAAGGACGTGGCATACGCACCTGCAGACTGCATTTTAAATGAATTTATGGATGCTACTATAACAGGACAAGAAGTGTCAAATGAATACTTGACCCCTTTGTTCTTTTCGCCGTGCTTTTGCTACAGTTAGGATATTCAGGCTTTTCTCTGCCATAAAATCATTTCCATCCAAGTCGTACTGACCGATAACCTCAAACCCATTGCGCTCAAGCATCGACTGCAATTCTTTCGCAGTATAAATCTGTAAGCTGAAAGTATTTGTGTGTACTTCTGACTTATTCTCTTCCTGAGAAATTGTGTATTGATCATGGGAGATTAAAAAACCATGCTCTCTATCAATCTCAGAATGTTGAATATTGCGAATATTCACACCATTCACAACACTTTTAATATCCATCTTAAAATCATCAATGACATCATCAGTTATGGCTTGCAGATTAAAAATATCAAAAATATATACACCACCCTCTTTAAGATTAGCGTGTATATTCTTCAGCGTTTTTTCAAAATCCACTTTAGTTACATGGCCAATGGCATTAAACATAGTGATAACTGCATCAAATTTTCCTATTTTTACATCACGCATATCACCGTCAATAAAAATAATTTCACGATTCATTTTTTTAGCTTTACTTCGCGCTTGATCAAGTAAAGCAGGGCTGAAATCACTACCAATAACTTCATATCCTCGTTCCGCAAGGTAAAATGCTTGCGAACCAGTTCCGCAAGTCATATCCAAAACAGTTTTAACCTTTTGCTCTTTTAGTAGTTTTTCTACTACCGCATTCTTAGCTGCTGTCTGCTCACTCACATTATGCGCATCGAAATATTCAGGCATTTGCTGATATTCAAATGGCAGTCCAAGTTTATGTTCTTTATCGTTCATTGTTTCAACCTTCATCTGTTTTAAATGCTATATCCACTACACCTTGAGGCTCAAACTGAGCAATGAAATGCTTATATGATTCCATCCGATTCTGGCCACCTTCCGAAGTTAAAAGCAATTGCTGTCCATACTCAGCGATATCTTCTACGATTCGTTCATAGCGATAATATGCCAAGATATCCATATTGATTTCAGTTTTTCCGTAACCCTTATAAAAAAATTCTTCCTCATGTGACTTATTCCAAACATTAGCAACGCCTCCACCAATAAACATGAGATCACGTTCCTTTGGTGCCATGATAGGGTCATCCCAATCCACCATATAAATAATGTCATTACCAACTATCAACACATTTCCACCGTGAATATCGGAATGGCACAACACGAACTTTGGTGACTGACCTTGAATTTTTTGGCCTAATTGTTCAGCTCTGTCTATCAGTTTATGAATCGTCGCCGCATGGTCTTTCATAAATGTCATTAACTTCAGGGAAATTTCGTCAACACTTGGCGCAGATTCAATATGAGTATAAAGAGACCTGACAGCCTCTCTCCACTTTGGTGAGTAAGTTTCTCGCCTGATGATGCGTTGAACCGACGGAGGCACATCTAAGTGATGAATTTGCTTCATCACTTTGCCAAGAGTAATCCACTGCTCATTTGTTAAATCACGGCTAAAACTGTCTTGTCCTTCGACAAACGGAGATACGATGAGAGTAAAGTCATCGATATGCTGAATAGGATGTCCGTGATTGGTTTTAATTGGAGGGATAATCTGTTGAATTCCAGCATCATGTAACAGCGCAATTATAGTCGCACTGATGTCGTGATGATGGCCACGTTTTACTTTTATGAAATACGATAACTGATCATCTGTCTCAGCTTTATATACTGATGCGTTTATGTCTGCGCCTAAAGGAAGGAATGTAAGCGTAGCAACTTTAATACTGTAGTGAGTGTTTAGGCAATCAATAATATGCTGATCTGAAAGGGGTTGTTTTTCTATCATATTGGAAGTGTGTCCCTATAAAAAACGATAGGTCACTTGCTATTAAGTGAACCCCGAAGTGTACCCTGAAAACTTAAGTTGTTTATTTTGTGCCCAATTACTCTCTGTAACACATTGTTTCTACTGATGCCGACGCGCAGAATCGAACGGACCTACTGATTACGAAACATACCGGGGCGAATGATAGCAACAAGCCACAACAATTTACAACAAATAAATCAGAGAGTTGTGAGATTGGCTCTGTTGAGGTCTGTGGCCACATGTTGTGACCTGTTGCTGAGTGTCCCAAAATTGGCTACGACACCCTCCTCGTCAAAGTTCAGATATCTGAATCATTCACAACCCTTGACCCAGCTTGAAATATAACTTATTATAAGCTATAATAACCATAGAAATGGATCATGAAATGCAATATAGCCTTCTGATCAAAAAACAGGCCAAAAAGACATTAAAAAGCCTGTCCAGACCTGACAGAAACAGGATTACGGAGAAGATCATGGCACTCGGGGCTGACCCGGACGATCCAGCCCTTGATATCAAGCCATTGCAGGGACAGCCCTATTACAGGTTGAGGGTTGGTGCCTGGCGGATCATTTATGACAGGGACGACATGGTCAAAATTATTTCAATTGAAAAAGTCAGTCCACGGGGAGGAGCCTACAAATGAACTTACAGGTGATCAAGTCAATTAACGGGAAAGATGAATATGTGCTCCTGCCCATTGGCATTTACAATACCCTGCGTGACCAGATCAACGAGCGCATCGGAAGAACCAAACCTGCGGATGAATATGTCCCATTTGATCCTGCAGATTATGTTGATAACCCTATTGCCCTTGCTCGCATCACTGCTGGCATCACTCAGGCTCAACTAGCAAAAATGATGGGGGTTACCCAAGCATATATCAGCAAGATTGAAGCGCAGGCGAGTGTCACAGCGAAATT
>JABDAB010000090.1 GCA_013289415.1 Gammaproteobacteria bacterium | reverse complement strand
TTACATGGCTTGGGAAATAAGGACATACCAATTTATATCCCACAAGACGTCCGCGTCGGACACACCTTTGTAGTTGGAACAACCCGGGTTGGTAAAACAAGACTTGCCAGTATTCTGATTAATCAAGACATAAGAAACGGCGATGCGGTGATTGTAGTTGACCCCAAGGGCGATCTGGATCTGGTACGCGACATGTATTCCGCCTGCGATGCCGCTGGAAGACTGAATGATTTTCGCATTGTCCATTTAGGATTCCCCGAACTATCAGCCCATTACAATCCACTAAAAAATTATGATCAAGTCAGTGAGGTAGCCACCAGAATCACCGATGCCATTCCCGCCGAAGGTGAAGGCAAACAATTCGCTGCCTTCGCATGGAAATACGTCAACATCGTCGCCATCTGCCTCGAAGAAATGCAACAACCCATCACCTATAAATCCATAGCATTTTACATCAGCAGACTGGATCAACTACTCATGGCCTACGCCGATACCATCATGCCAACGCATTATCATGATTACCACGAACAAGTAGAAACCATCCTCAGTAAAGGCTTTGAAAATAACAATCGCCGAAACAAAAACACCGCTCCCATGGACAGAACAAAAGCCGTAATTGAATACATAAAAAACCACATCACCAAAACCATCACCGCCGGCAACGTGGAAAGCCTCCACGATCAAGTCCTGATTGATCTATATGATGCGGCCATCATGGACAAACACTATTACGACAAAATCACTGCCAGTGTTGGACCTGTATTATCAGAAATAAACAAAAGCAACGCGTCAGGCATTTTTTCGTTTCATCAAAGCCTCTGTGAAATTGAACTCATGACGGCGATTAAAGAGAAAAAGGTGATTTACATCGGACTGGATAGCCTTACAAATCCCAATATTGCTCAAGCAGTTGGAAAGGCGTTCCTATCAGATCTGGTGTCAACTGCTGGTAAAATTTACAAAGAAAGTAACGCGAAGTATCGTCTGAATCTGCATTGTGACGAACTGTCCGAAATTATTCAGGACTCGTTTGTCAAAATTCTTAACAAGGCTGGTGGCGCAGGATTTAGGGTTACGGCTTATGCGCAGACCATACAGGACATGGAGGTTGCATTGGGATCTAAATCTAAAGCGGAGGTTTCTGAAGGGAACTTCAATACCCTCATCATGCTGCGCGTGAAAAATGAAGAAACGGCTAATTTACTGGTTAAGGTTCTGCCTCAGGTCGGTGTGGTTGGATATACTCAAGTGTCCACGGTAAGTGATACCCCGCATGGAGAAGACCGGGTTTATTTTAATACTACGAATGAGGATCGTGTGCAGACTACTTCTGTGCCTATGATTGGGGTGGATGATGTTATTTCTTTACCTAAAGGACAGGCGTTTATTTTGGTTAATGGTGGGGAGGTTTATAAGGTTAGGATTCCATTACCATTAAATGACAAACTTATACCACAAAACATAGACGAAATAATGGTCAAAATAAATCGACTCTAACAGCCTCGACATCTAACGAAGTAGAAATCAAATTAATAAGAATTTGTTCATGTGATACAATGATTAGACTTTTTACTTGTGATCTGTGATTTTAATGAATATAAGGACTTCCTAATTGGTTGTTCATTTTTCATCAATAGGACAAAGGAAAGCCCTGATCCTCTTCTTTCAATTGGTCTAAACGTTATAGCTGATTCTGTTTATTCTATTTCTTTTGACCAATCAACTACCTTACCTCTTGTATAATCCCAACGATATAACCACGATACGCCAAAATGGGAATAATAATTATTTTCTGAATCATAAGCCTCATCTCGTAAGGCTTCACCTAGACTAATAAAATTATAATCAAAGTCTTTTGCGATAGTTAATAATTGTTTCATTGTATAGGAGTTAATAAGATTTACGTGCAACAACCAAATTTGCTTAATGTTTCGGCCAAAAATATGTTTCGAAGCATCTTCGTAAAAAGCAAATCTTATACGTGTGTGCTCTAAATAGGCTTGAATAATTTTGTTTTTTTCTTCCGGTCGTTCCAATAGTTGTTGGTTAAACTTCCAATCATCGGTGTCAATAGTAACTGGAGCAATGTGATAACCTTCTTTCTTTAAAAAGGATTCAGATGCGCTTCGAATTTGTGGGGTAGCGCCAGTATCAAGGAATGGATGTCTAAAATAATGATAATCTCTGCCGGCATCATTCATTAATTTTTTAGATTCAATTTCCCCTTTAATGACCTCTGATTGAAATTGATGAGTCGTAAGGTTGCTTAAATGGCGATGAGAGTAGGTGTGATTTCCTAGATCAAAGCCATTATCTGTCCATAATTTTAGGAGCGCTATTTTTTTATCTAACTCTTTATTGCTATAAATTTTATCCTCATTTACAAAACCAATGGCAGGGACTTTATATTTAAGAAGAGTATTTAAAATACGTCTGTTTATTGGTTCTTGAATTGCAGCTTTATTGTCAGGGGCACCTGGTAAATCATCAAAAGTAATTGCTATTTCATTAGAATAACTGATCCCATTAAGAAAGATGAAACAAAAGAAAAGACAGCGTAATTTATTAAGCATTTATAGTCCTCAATTTTTTCATACATCACTCACATCTTAAAGTTTGGGAAGTCTCGGTATTAAAAGATAATGTCATTGCCGATGAGTATAGTACTTCCATATGCAATACCTCGCCAATACCATCATTAGATGTCAAGTCAGAGGCGTTTTTTATTAAACCATAGAATTAAATCATCATCTAAGCAAACATTATCTCCTGGCTTTACCATTTGGTAATTGTAAGTAACTCCTCGGCCGTCAGGCTTATAACCGCGATCGATATAAATTTTAAGGGCTTGCCCATAATCAGCATACAGTCCGACACCAATGCCTATCATGTTATATTGTTTGAAGGCTTCCTCTTCAGCACGAGCGATTAATAAAGATCCAATACCTT
>JABDAB010000089.1 GCA_013289415.1 Gammaproteobacteria bacterium | reverse complement strand
CATTGGCGGAATCGTGGAGCATATTGAAGCTGCAGGAATTCACAGCGGAGACAGTATGGGAGTCCTCCCTCCCCAAAGACTAAAAATTGAGACCTGTTTGAAAATCGAAAGTCTCAGTGAACGTCTCGCAGATAAATTGAATACGATTGGATATTTGAATCTGCAGTTGGCAGTAAAGAATGACCAAGTTTATATGCTTGAGGCGAACCCGAGAAGCTCAAGATCGGTGCCCTTTGTATCCAAGGCTACTCTTATTCCAATTGTTGATTTGGGAGTCCTGGCGATGCTTGGCTACGACAAGCAAAAGGTGAAGCCTGAAAAATACCAGTGGCGAAATGTCTCTCAAGTGAGTGTGAAAGGGGTTGTGTTTCCTTTCAAGAAATTTCCAGAAGCAGATTCATTGTTGGGGCCAGAAATGAAGTCAACGGGAGAAAGCATGGGGCGAGGAGCAGATTATGCCGAGGCTTTACTTAAAGCTTCGCTTTCTTCTCATATTTTTCTGCCTATGCAGGGTGAGATTTTTCTTTCGTTGAGAGATAAGGATAAAGAAGAAATGTTGCCACTGATTGAGTCTCTCATCAAAATTGGCTACACAATATCGGCTACAAGTGGGACCGCAAAGTTTCTTTATGATAATGGTATTGATTGTATTCCTGTTAAAAAAGTTCATGAGGGGCGTCCCAATTGCGTTGATCGCATTCGTTCAGGTCGGGTGGCCTTGGTGGTGAATACGACCTCTGGTCGTAGGTCTGTTGAGGCAAGTTTTAGTATTCGCAGGAGTTGTATAGATTATTCGATTCCTTGTCTTACTGAAAGTCATGCGGTGCAGGCCCTTCATATAGCTTTGCAAAAACAAGGAACCCGTGAATTGGGAGTCTCGCCCCTAGGCAAAATGACCTTGTAGACTCCAAAAAATTTAAACATAATAAATGAACGTCATCTCATTCATTGATTTTTTTGGGGATTCATCATGAGTGTTCTTCGAGTTGAAAACTTAAAAAAGACATATCGTCGTAATCGTACCAAGGTTGCAGCTCTTAAGGGAGTCAGTTTTGAAATCCAGGCGGGTACTGTCACCGGCTTTTTGGGTGCAAATGGTGCTGGTAAAACGACTACGATAAAGTGTTTGCTTGAATTGGCTTTTGCTGATGAAGGACAGGTTTTTTATTTCGATAAACTGGGGCTGAGCAATGATGCGAAGTCACGCATTGGATTTTTACCTGAGCGCCCTTATTTTTATGAGTACCTCACGGGGCGTGAGTTTTTGCGATTCTATGGAGAAATTTCAACTCGCCTTTCAAGAAAAGACCTAAAAGACCGCATCAATTCTTTACTCGGGCAGGGTAGGTCTTGGGCACGCTGCTGATCGACAGTTGCGATCTTACTCCAAGGGCATGTTGCAAAGAGTGGGAATCGCACAGGCCCTCATACATCATCCTGAATTTGTCATTTTAGACGAGCCGATGACGGGACTAGATCCCGATGGTAGACAAGAAGTGAGGGAGATCATTCGTGAAACTGCGGCTAATGGAACGGCCGTGTTTTTTAGCAGTCATCTTTTGCCAGATGCCGAGCAGAGCTGCGACCGACTTATTATTTTGAAATTAGGAGAGTTGGTTTTTCAGGGGCCTACAGAAACGCTTTTGAGACAAACCAGCTCACAATTTGAATTGCTTTGGTCCGAAAATGCTCAAATTAAAAGGGCCGTTGTCCAGTCGAATCGCGATTTGCAAAATAAAATCGATGAGCTTAGGCATAAAGCTTTTGATATTCTCAAGGTGAAGCCTTCTCGCCTCACCCTTGAAGAGGCTTTTGTTAAAATTGCTTTTGATGGGAAATGATTCATTTGAAGGTCCTTTAGGAGTCGGTTTATGAAATCAGTTTGGGTGATTGCAAAAAATACCTTTCGCGAAATCATACGCGATCGTATTCTCGACGGAATTTTGGTTTTTGCGCTTTTTTTAATTGGGCTCAGTCTTTTACTTGGTCAATTGAGCTTTGACGAGCAGGCAAGAATTTCTGTGAATTTTGGATTCGTTGGCATTCAACTTTCGGCGGCCATCGTAGCCATATTTATCGGCGGTACTTTAGTGTCTAAGGAGATTGAAAAGCAAACCATTCTAACACTTCTTGCTCGCCCGATCTCAAGAGCCCAATTTATCTGTGGTAAATTTCTCGGTCTTACCTTGGTAGTCGCTGTTATTTCTGCGGCACTGGCAGGCGTGCTTTTGCTTTTGACTTTGGGTCTTAAAATCGCCATTACAGAGACCTTCTTCATTGCAATTTACGGAGTTCTTCTTGAGGCTATGGTGCTCCTTTCACTGACTCTTTTCTTTGGCTCTTTCTCTCGGCCGATTATGACAGTTATTTTTGTAGTTTCAGTTTTTTTTCTCGGGCACTGGGTCGACAGTTTGCCCTACTTCATTGAAAAAAGTACGAGCCAGGCTTTTAAAGTTGTCGGCAAAGTTGTCATGAAGGTTGTTCCAAATTTAGAGATGTTCAACTGGAGAACTGCACCGATCTACGGAGATCCTATTCCTTTTGGTGACGTTTTAACCGCGTCTCTCTACTCATTTGCCTGGGTGGCGCTGCTATTTGTCCTGACAACGCTGATTTTTAGGAGACGCGATTTTGTTTGAAAATATTGTCGATCAATTGCAGCAAAACGAACTCCTGGTTGCATTGCTTTTTATTTTCGGTGCACTTTTAGGAAGCTTCGCGAATGTAGTTATTGTCCGACTGCCCGAGGGCGAAAGTGTCGTTAAGCCAAGAAGCGCTTGTCGGCAATGTAAGGCCGCTATTCCTTGGTACCACAATATACCCATTTTAACTTGGATTATTTTAAGAGGTCGTTGCTACAAATGCGGGGCTAAATTTTCAGCGCGCTATCCATTTGTCGAATTTATGATGGCCCTACTTTTTGCTTTGTGCGGTGTCAGGTTTGGTTGGTCTTGGACTTTAATCGAATCACTTTTGTTTGTTTTTGGCTTGGTCTGTTGCACCTTTATCGATTTAGATCATATGATTTTACCTGACGAAT
>JABDAB010000088.1 GCA_013289415.1 Gammaproteobacteria bacterium | reverse complement strand
TTGATAAAAGCATATCACGTGATTAGATAAATGCCAGGTTTCATTAGCAAAGGATTGCTTATGGAACCTATAGCCAGACTATACAACTGCACACTTTGTCATATACAAAGCTTAATTTGTTCAAAATGCGATCACGGTCAAATTTATTGCGGTAAAGATTGTGCTGTCATAGCACGAAGAGCATCACTAAAAGAGGCCGGGATACGTTACCAATCTACCCCGCGTGGAAAACGTAATCATGCTGCACGCCAAGCTCGCTATGAAATGAAGTTGAAATTTAATCTGACGCATCACCCTTCACTCGAAATACCCCTATGTGCTCCAATGCAACAGCCTGAAAACAACGCTGAAAAGACAAAAACAGGCCATCAAGAAGCAATATTATTCTGTTGTTTTTGTGAAAAACCGGTGTCCGATTGGCTTCGTAATGATTTTCTTCGACGAAGAGAACATAAAAAACTCGTTCGATTCACAGCATATCCTCAGGCGCCTTAAATTTTAACGACAAAAGGAGTCATAAATGACAATTTCCAAAGATAAAAGAGCGAAAATTTTACGTTACCATCATGTTGAAAAGTGGCTTGTGGGGACAATTGCGTCTCAATTAAAAGTACACCACAGTACTGTCAAGCGTGTGTTATCTGAAACTGGCGTTGAGAAAACGAAGATTCTCGTTCAACCGTCTATTATTGATCCATATCTATCGTTTATTCTGGAGAAACTTCAGCAATACCCTGATCTTACCGCCAGTCGATTATATAACATGGTTGTTGAGCGGGGATATGAAGGAGGCTCTGATCATTTTCGTCACCTCATTTCATGTTATCGACCCAGAAAATTCGCAGAAGCTTACCTTCGATTAAGAACATTACCTGGTGAACAGGCTCAGGTAGATTGGGCTCACTTCGGATCGATGACCATTGGCAAAGCCAAGCGTCCCTTAATGGCCTTTGTTATCATTTTGAGTTATTCAAGAAAGGTTTTTGTACATTTTTTTCTAAATGCTCGAATGGAAAATTTTCTACGTGGTCATGAACTCGCATTCAACTATTTTCGAGGGGTAGCTCGTGTAAATCTCTATGACAACCTCCGCTCAGCAGTGCTAGATCGCCAAGGCGATACGATTCGTTTTAACCCAACATTACTGTCATTTGCAGCTCATTATCACTTTGAACCTAGGCCTTGTGCACCATATCGCGGTAATGAGAAGGGGAAGGTCGAACGTGTAATACAGTATATTCGGCATAATTTTTTTGCAGCTCGCCAATACAATGATATCACTGATCTTAATCAACAAGCGCTCGTCTGGTGTAATACAACAGCATCAAACAGGCCTTGTCCTGAGGATAACAGTAAAACTGTATTGAACGCTTTTCTTGAAGAACAACCATGCTTAATAGACTTACCAGATAATCCCTATCCCTGTGATGAAGTAGAAACCGTCAGTGTAGGAAAAACACCATATGTCCGGTTCGATTTAAATGATTATTCAGTACCGCACACCCATGTACGCCAATCACTAACAGTCCGTGCAACATTAACTGAGGTGAGCATTTTAGACGGCATTAATATTGTTGCAAAGCATGTACGCAGCTATGACAAAGCTAAACAAATAGAATGTCCGGAACACGTTCGAGAGTTGGTCAAGCGAAAACGAGACGCCTCTCAACATCGCGGACAGGATCGCCTAACGCAAACCGTTGCTTGTGGTAGCGAGTTTCTTAAACAGGCGGCTTTGCGTAGTTATTCATTAAAAACGATTAACAAGCAACTAATTGATTTACTGGATGATTATGGCAGCGATGATTTAAATGCCACCATGACCATGGCACTGGCGAGTGGTTCACCACACCCTAATACAGTCCGTCAAAACTTAGATCGTTTACGTGCTCAACGGCAGGAATCGCCACTTATTCCGACGACCCTTTCATCCAACAAAAAAATTAAAGAGACGATAGTTAAACCTCATGATCTGAGTGATTACGATGCGTTAACTAGGCCCATTACAAAAAGAGAGAAAAAATAATGATGACTGATTTGTTATTGCAACGAGCTAATACACTTAAGCTCCATGGGCTATTAAGCCACTGGGATGACATTAAAGAGGCCGTTTGGGTTCCCCAACTGATTGCATGGGAGGAAACTGCTCGTATCCAACGAAGCCTCGAACGTCGTCGCAGTAGTGCTCACATCGAACGATTTACATCGATTGCTAATTTTGATTGGGGATGGCCAACACAATGTGATCGTCAGGTCATTGAAAACTGGATGCGATTAAACTTCATCAACGATGCTATTAACCCCGTTCTTTGTGGTCCAAATGGAATTGGGAAAACAATGATAGCCTGCAATGTAGCACACGAGGCGCTGATGCGGGGGTATACCGTACATTTTACAACAGCTACCGACATGTTAAATGGGTTGGCTCGTTTAGACAGTGATACGTTATTGCGCCAACGCATTAAGTACTATACCCGTCCAGCACTTCTAATCATTGATGGAATAGGCATGCAATCATACACAGATCGTCACACTGATTTGTTATTTGAGATCATCAATCAGCGATATGAAAAAAGATCAACCATGATTGCAACAACCAAATCATTTAATGAATGGCGAGACATTTTTCCTAATGCAAGCAGCGTTGTTTCTATCATTGACCGACTCCTGCATCACTCAAATATTGTCAATTTAGAGGGGGAATCATATCGGCTTAAGGAATCAAAAAACCATCAACAATATCAACATAATCAGGAAAAAATATGAACATAAAACTACAACATTTATTACCTGCCCAGCTCTCTGATGAAGCAGCCTTTCATATCGTTAAATTTGTTAGGGATCTTGCTCTTGCATTGGAGTCTATTTATTTTGAGCAAATGTTACATCATACGAGCATGTGTGAGTATGACCCATTTTCAACTAAAGGGGAAAAAGAAAATGAACAACCCTTTTAGTCCATATTTTGCCAAACTACTCAAGGAGAAAAAAATAACCAAGGATGAGGAGAAAATAATCCAAAATATTAATGCCTTATTTTCAAAGCGAATCCCCACTGAAATAGTTGATTTTTTAAATAGTTTTGCCTTTCTGGTGGAATCCATTCACTTTGAGCAAACAC
>JABDAB010000087.1 GCA_013289415.1 Gammaproteobacteria bacterium | reverse complement strand
CGGCACCGAAATCTTTTGAGGAATTCAGCCCGGAAGAAAAAAGGTTGATGATTATCATAATGGTTATTATGCATGAGTATATTGATAACAAAAATGTAAGGAATTGTTTTGGCATCTCTACTGAAAAGGCAACTACTTTAATTAAGTCTCTGGTAGCCGATAAGGTTTTGCAACCTGGGAGTACAAGCAGGAAATATGCAAAATACATACTAACTGATCATTATAGAGAAAGAGTGTTTGGTTGATAGTTATTCAAGCTTGGTTGGATAATTGATCTTGTCTTATCAGAGGTTATCAGATATGATCCGCGTAAATTTTGTTATTTGTTTTATTATCAGTGGGTTATATCTTTATCATGAAACAGTTCTGCGCAAAAAGTCAAATTGACGAGTGTACCATAGATGAAGTGATGTTCAATTTTAGGGATTTTATTGATGTTTCTGGACACAGGGTGAAGCTTGCTTAGTTAGTTCAGGATTTAAAAATCCAGACTGGATGTTTCTCTGGCCAATATCTAAAATCATTAAACATATTATTTCTTGATGATATGAAGAGTACCACTGATGCGATGTATGAACATTTTACTCCGCATTTTGCGACCACTTCAAAAACTCCCAAAAGCATTTTTCATTTATTAAATATCAATGAGTATCAAAGCTATCTTGTATCAGTATATCAGTGGTTTTTATACGATAATTTAGGTGGGATGCTTACTCAATACTCTGGTATCGAACAAGATCAAGAAAGAGTTTTATCCGAATTAAAGCATGCGATGAAAATTCAGGTGAAGAGGTTAGACGGCAAATATCGCCAATTTGTTAAAGATGGCAAAAAATCATCGAAAAGCATTATCTTGAACGTAACTATTCTAATACTAACGTTTGTTGGGGTAATAGAGGGAGCTCCATCTATTGCTACAGGAATTATGAATCATATTAAATCGTGCATTGAGTTTTCTTACGTAGTCTTTTACCTTTAATGAATGGCTTTTTCTCATGGATGGCTTCAATTTTGCATTTATAATGCAAAGTGAACAAATAATCCCTGTGACCAAAACGTGTCTCAGTTGTGGCCGTGCTCTGCTGTTCTAGGCAGTAGTAGGCCGTTTTTATGCAATGTGACGCATCGCAAGGTATTGATATATAACATTTTTAAAACTAGAGCACTAGGCTTCGAACCAAGGTGTCGTGGGTTCGAGTCCCTCCGAACGCACCATTAAAGCAAAAGGCGAGACCTGACCCCTCCATGCTTTCATGCGTTACGCTTTGAATGCATTTTTCCCTGCCATGCTTATGAAATAGACCAAGAGTGGTATGAAAAAGATCCGTGATGTCGCTACAGAGATTGGCGCTCCTGATAACAGGATTATGTTCTGACGCCCCGGTATTGCAAGTCTCTTACCCGGTTACTTGAACTCAGGATCATCACGGAAGCATAAATTATATAACAATTTTCAAATTAAATAAAGTGTGTGTGAAAAAAATGTGTGTGAAAAAAAATCAACCACGGATCTGTCGTTGCGTTGTGTGACACAAAAGTTCTCACGTGTTGCCTTGTGACGAGCATTTAATGGCTCTCTTCTTTCTGGTATGATGTGGTCAATTATTATCATGTTCAGCAATATGTGCTTCAGGAGTCACAATGCTTCAACCCGTTATTCAAGCGTTAACAAAAAAATGCGTCGATGAAAAAACAAACGTTAATTATTATGCTGAGTATGCAATCAACGCACCAAAATTGCATGTCTCTGTTGAGGGTGTAGGGAAACTCGATTTTCCATTAAATCAAGACACCATTCATCATTTATTACATGCCTCAGAGCAAGCTCAATTTGGTTGGCGTGATCAAACGCTGACTGATACAAACATACGAGATACACAAGAAATATCAGCACCTTATTTGCAAGTAGAGCTAGAGGATGATTTTTTAACGTCAATGTTAGATGAAGTCAAACAACAACTGGGCTTATCAAACAACGTCAAGCTCAATGCACATTTGCATAACTTGTTAATATATGGCGCCGGACAATTTTTTAAACCACACCGTGATTCTGAAAAATTAGATGGCATGGTAGCAACATTGGTTATCGTATTGCCTTCCCCCCACATTGGTGGTGATTTACTGATTAATCACAAGAAGGAACAGCATCGTTTCACTTCTGAAAACCTCAGTCAAATAGGATTGAAATGCATCGCATTTTATGCGGACTGTTATCATGAAGTTGAGCGAATCAAACAGGGGTATCGAGTTGCATTAACATACAATATAGTGCTTCAGACAACCAATACAGAAGACAACGGTTTAGAAAACACGGCGTTAGATATGGCGCTGAAAAATTATTTTGGATTACCAGAGTCATCTAATGTAGATAACAATCTGATCTATTACTTCGATCATAGTTATACCGAGCATAGTCTGCGTTGGGATCTGCTTAAAGGTAATGACTATCATTACTCACGTGCATTTTTAAATGCTGCAAAAAAACTTGATTTAATTCCCCATTTGGCTTTGGTTGAAATTCACGAATCATGGACAACGGAGGATGAGGACAATGATCCCACGCCGGACGAACTAATTGACGACAGCACGTCTTTAAATTTTTGGATCGATGAGCACAATCAACCCATCACGTATCATTCCTATCGAGCCGATGAAGATGAGGTATGCTGGTCAACGCCAACGGATGATTTAGAGCCTGATGAAACCGAACACGAAGGTTTCATGGGAAATTATGGCAATACAGTTGATTATTGGTATAGACGTGCGGCCATTGTTTTATGGCCGAAACAAGCACAAGTACGTATGAACTTTCGTTTAAATCATGATGAGGCCACGCGTAATGTATTTCAATTAATTCAAAAGATAGGCCATGAGTCGGATGTCTTAAATATTATACAACAGGCAGATCATTATTTTCATCAATCAGGTCATCCTTCTAAAACTCAACAACAACCTTTTGAACAATATATACAGCTTGCTTTATATATCAAAGATAAAACAACAGCCTTATTTGTTTTGAATAATCACCCGTTATATGCTCTCAACGTTACACATACTGAATTGCTTTTGGCATTACAGAAACAATATGGTGTTGAATGGTGTGTGTCATTGTTGGAGCAATGGAAAGCCCAAGCAAATCGATATCATGATAGTACCTTGATACAGGATCTAAGTGGCTTAATTACTGCATTAATTTTTGCAGACCTAGACATTAACCTCATGAATTTTTTAGTAGACTATCAACTCCAGACGCTCATGAAATATAATGAACGCAGTAAGCATGCTCGCCCGGCTGACCTCAAAGGAACGCTTCGTTCAAGACTGGACGTTTTACAAGACATTTTCCGTGCCTGCGTCTCATTGAGCGATTCGCGGTTCACGCAACAGCTTATTCAATATCTGATTTCAAACACGAGGTTGTACCCGG
>JABDAB010000086.1 GCA_013289415.1 Gammaproteobacteria bacterium | reverse complement strand
TGTTATGATGCTAAATAAACTTGCATACATCCTCTATTTGATGCACAATTTAGACTGTTAATTTAATTTGGAATATTTATGAAAAGAGTAATTCAGCTCACAAAACCAAGAACTGTTGAGGAACAACAAACAGATGATAAGCACCCCAGAACTCTGCCTTTTTTCACAGCGAAAAGCCCCGGTACAAGGAGCCGTACTACCAGTACACCCACTATAGCGGCAACATCACCTGTAACATCACCTGTAACAACAAAATCACCAAAAACACCTGCCATGGAAATGTTTGAAAAATCGAGAATGAAAGACATGAAAGCAAAAGTTCTAGTGGAATTCATGGAATCAACAGAAATAACCCGGGTAAGAGGGATGACTATTTAGCAACAATGCCGTCTTTGCGAGGCACATTCTCGAGGAGAGATGGGCGAGCAGCCGCCTTATCATTACTCATATCTTTTGTAGAGCACTGAACTGCCCCCTCTCCCGCGAGATGAACCCTTATAAAACCAGGGTGATAAGCGCGGGAGAGGGTTGGGGAGAGGGCATGCGATTTTAACCCTCTCCCTAGCCCTCTCCCGCGTTCGATAGCTTGTTTTTTACAAGCTTTTCTGTCGCGGGAGAGGGGACTGTTCAGTGCTCTACAAAAGATATGGGTAATGATAAGGCAGCCGCTCGCCCCACCCCTACAACCCCTACCTAATACCCTTCATACGGATTACACACCGGCAACTCAATTGGCTGCGAAAATTCTGACAAGGTTATTTGTTCCTGAGTCATTGAAACAGATGATTGATCCATCACCGACTCACCAAATTTATAAATCACGCGCTCAGTGCCATGGCAGGTTTTTAAATCTGTCGCTTCAGATTTTTCCTTAACAGCGATATTTTTTTCTTTGTAAGCCTTTATGGCTGCCTGACCATATTTATTTTCCAGCATCATCATGGTCTGATTTGGGGATAGAATCAGAGCCGAGGCATTGTTCCCACCGAATCCCTTGGAATTAAGAATAACGCCCTGGATATCAGAGCCATGCTCACCTGCAAAATAATGATCAGTCAAAATATTTAAATTAGACTGATACACATCATCGGCAATATGATCGATGGTTTTAATGCCTGGTATCCAGCCGTATTGCCAGACACCTAAAGCAGCCATCAGTTGATCACCACCTGCAGCGCTGACAGAATGTCCTACATAGGATTTAATCGCGGCAACAGGCCAGCTTTTGATTGAAAATGTTTTAGCTACTTCATTTAAAATATGGCTTTCTGTGGTACGATTTTGCGGTGTTCCTGTACCGTGCGCATGAACATAGGTTTTTTGTAACCCTTCGTCACCTAAAATAGCCTTGGCCAATGCGGCGGCTTTCGCAACCGTAACATAATTACCGACACCAGGACCTGCAATTGATTTTTTGTTCGCATCCGCGTTAATAAAAACATCAGCCACCGAGCCATAAATGGTTGCTCCCAGCTTCAGAGCCAGCTCATCATCCATTAACACAACAAACTGTGCAGCCTCTGCCAGCGTAAAGCCTGCATTGCTTGAAAAAGGACGGCATGCCCGGCGATTATCCACTGTTTCACTGTTATCCAGTGCACGCAAATCATCATCCGTAGCCAGAGCACTCATCACGCGAAACCCTTCAACCACCTCAGGTACAATCGGTGCCTCAGAGTTACCCACGATGACTACCCTGGCTTTTCCAAGCTGAATATCAACCAAGCCTTGCCTTAAATTGTATAAGAATGTCGCACAGGCGCCAATGTTATTACCCGTCGTGCCAACACTATTAATAATATAGCTGTTTACAAAATCCGCGGGCATTTCTGCCAACGACAACGCCATCATTTTAGAATTGATGCGGTTGCCCATTAAGGGTTGACCCACGATACCTGCCAGCGAATTTTCATCGATTTGTGATAGCGCACTGCCGCCATATACAGCCACTTCATCCGGTTTGATATGGGTTAATATCTCATCCCACTCCATACCTAAGGAATTCAATGCATCTGACGCGCCATAAACAGCCAGCTTCAAACCACGTGGATGATTAGGCGAATTATACAATTTACCGGGATCAAACCCTGATGGGATAGTGCCCCCACTGGATACAGCAATGCGCATGGTATCAGGCAGTAATATGTCCATCTGGCCTTCAACGGCGACACTGACTTCGTTATTATCCAGTTCGGCAATTTTACATGTTTCAGCCAAATGAGCCGGTAGTTTGGATTTTTTAATAATAAACGAGGCGGGATGCACAGATGAATCCAGTCTTACCTTATGATGGCAACGAACATGGTCTGGATCAAATGTTTCAATCCTGCGCACCAATGTGCCCTGTTTAATGGTTTGAATGTCGGCGGCGGATACGCCTGAACCGTCATTAATGCCCATACGATTAGCTAAATCAGACCAGGTATTGGCTAACTCCTGAGAAGACAGCACATCACAAATCATGCGTTTATAGCTATGAAATCCTGAGGTACGACCGGCAGAATTCATTCCACCCATTCCAACAATTACAGGCAATTTTATCATTATAATTTACACACTAATGGATGATCCTAAAATATAAATGGATGCTAGTCGACAACGCAGGGGCTGTCAATCAAGTCAATTTGCGATTCCGTCTCCGCAAATAAACAAATAGCATCATGAAGTCCGGCACAATCTCCCGAACGTTGTACGTGACCCAACCGCTCTTTCCATGCGCGTGCACCGGGCATGGCATGGGCCATATTTAAAATTGGTTTCAACAATAAACTCATGGGCACACCTGCCGAATGGACGGATTCTACATAAGGCAAATATTGCTGCAAAATTGCACCGCGAGTTAGTAACGGCACGTGAGGATACAACGCATGATGAATAGTAGCCAGGGCATAGGGATTCTGGCAGACGAGCCGTCCCAACATCACACCATCGACCTCACCCAAGTGAGCATTAATTTCTTGAAGCGTATTGATATTGCCATTAATCACGACGGGAATGACAGGCATTGCCTGCTTTATTTTATAAACATAATCATAATGCAATGGCGGGATGGTTCGATTTTGTTTGGGATTCAAGCCATGAAGCCATGCCTTACGCGCATGCACAATCAGTTTGTCGCAGCCAGCGTCAACCAAACGGTGAGCAAATGCTGAGAAAAATTCATAACTATCCTGCGTATCAATTCCAATGCGTGTTTTCGCTGTAACGGGAATACTCACGGCTTTCTTCAAAGCCCCAATGCAATCTGCCACCTGTTTGGGTTCAGCCATTAAACACGCACCAAATCGACCCGCCTGCACCCTGTCACTGGGACATCCCAGATTTAAATTCACTTCGGAAAATCCTTGTTCTTCAGCGAGTTGAGCACATTTAACCAAACCATCCTGATCCGCCCCACCCAATTGCAACGCCAATGGTTTTTCCATTGCATGAAAACCCAAAGCCCGTGCTGGATTGTTAACTACCGCACCCACAGTTTGCATTTCTGTATATAACAACGCATTGGGAGCAAGCAGTCGCATAAATATT
>JABDAB010000085.1 GCA_013289415.1 Gammaproteobacteria bacterium | reverse complement strand
CGAGTTTAAAGAAAAAACAGGCTCAAGAAAATCATTGTTTATGACAATGAGGTTTGTCTGTAGAGTAGGCATATGCTTCGAGCTAGCTACGGTAAATTGAGGGCACCAAATTAAAATTGGTAATACCGAGGTTCATGAACTATGCTTAAATAAAGAACCATTTTATTTGAGGATTGTCATGAAAAAGGAACCAGAGACACCACCACCAGCGGCGGCGACGACGACGACGACGGCAGCACCAGCGGTAGCGGCGGTACCACCACCAAAACAACCAGATACGGCAGCGGTCGCGGCACCAGCAGTAGCAGCCGCACCAACAGTAGCAGTGGCGGAGACACCAACAGAGGCAAAGGCAGTGGCACCACCACCAGTTAACAACAAATCTGGAAAGTTTGCTACAATGACGCCGGTTGCGGCACCAGCAGTAGCAGCCGCACCAACAGTAGCAGTGGCGGAGACACCAACAGAGGCAAAGGCAGTGGCAGTGGCAGTGGCACCACCAAAACCAACACAAACACAACCAGAGACACCAACAGCGGAGCCAGTCGCTAATAATAATGTAGCAACGTTAGAGCATGGAGAGAACCCGGAGATAGAGAACCAGGAGTTCAAGTTCGATCCAGTGAAGATGGTAGAGGAGATGCGACCAGGCTACGGGAAAGATATCGCTACAGTGGATTTAGAAGAGGAAAAGGAAATAAATGAAATAATATCAAACTATCCTGGCGCCAAAACCCCGTGCGACGTCGGCAGAGTAAATCTGGATGACTATGACAGAATAGTTAAAATCCAAGAAAATGCGGAGAATAAACGCGGTAAGTTGGTGGATGAATACTGCGGCCCACTACCGAAGAAAGAAGTGTCAGCAGCGCCAGAAAAATCGACTGCTGCTGCAAGTGCAAGTGCTAATGCACCTGTAGAAGGGGCAGCGCAGAAGCCAGCAACTACAGACAAAGCTGGGAAGTTAGCTCCAAGGACGTCAGATCCAACAGAGATGAAGGCTGATGGAAAGAAGAGAAAAGAGCAAGAAATAGAGGAGGCAAAAGTCAAGCCACAACCGGGGCCAACAACGGAGCAAAAAGAGGAGCCAAAAGAGAAATCAGCACCAGCAAATGGCATGGCTGACCTTATTAATAAAACAAGTGCTAAAATATATGACAAAGCTATAAAGGGCTTACGGGAGGATAAAACAGCGCAGTTCATAGGTAGACAAATAAACGCAGTAACTGGCGGCGTGACAAATAAATTAAGCGATGCGAAGGACTTTACAAAAAAACTCGCCGGCGGAGCGCTTCACACAGCCGCAAACGCAGTAACGCCCTCCATGTTCAAGTCAGCAGATACGGCTAAACAGCCAGGTGCAGCTGCAATCAATGAAGCTAAGGCAATAAATAATAAAGCAGCTAAGACAGCGGCAAATGAAGCCAAACATGTAGATAACGCTGAGGTTCAATCGCCTATGCATCATCATCGGCAATAAAATCTACGTATAAACTCGATTCCGCAGTTATTAATGAACTTGGATGCTGTCTCGCACTTAATGTCCGGGACGACAGCATCCAAGTTCATTAATAACTGGTGCCGGCATGCCCCTCCATTCCATTAACCCAGCATTGACAATGAAATGGCCCACAACCTTATCATTACCCACATCTTTGGTAGGGCACTGAACAGTCCCCTACCAAAGATGTGGGTAATGATAAGCCCACAACCCGTCGCCAAATGACAGGCTCTGCTCACCATCATAGAGTACTATTCCGCTTAGCCAATCGTTTCCAACCAACGACGCCAGTTTCCTTAATCCACGAAAATCGTGATTAAAGATCGTGCTACTTGCCTTTACTTCAATGCCAATAATTTTTCGCTCTGGATTTTCAAGCACAAAGTCCACTTCTGTCTAATCTTTGTCGCGATAAGGTGTAGTAGGGAAGCAACGGTATGTATTGGCGTGCTAACGTGGTCTTTCCTGATTGACGTGGCCCATTGATAAGTACAACCGGGGTATCATGCATCGCAACATCAATGTGTTTTGCAAGTGCCCGTGGATAGTTTTTGTTCATAATTATCTAATGCACTGAGTAAAATAATACCCCATCAAAATTTCGTCTAAAATGGAATGATAATCCGTCTATTGTGGAATGGTCAGTTTATCGGTTTAATCTGACCCTATGATTTCAGAAAACCCGCAAGAAGCTGCGGGCTTTCTGAGTGGGAGTCGATTCATTGTCGTGGTTTTTATTTTTTGGGGCTAGGGCTAATATAATTTCCGGCATCTTTGTAAATTTCTCCAGCTTTTTCTTCTACGACCTTGGCCGCCCCGCCAAGAGCATTTTTCGCTGCTTCAACGCCTTCTTTTCCCTTATTGTATATGATCTCACGTTTGGAAGCGCCACTGCCTACTCGCGTTTTATACGACTGTGTAATATCGAGCCCTGCTTTGGCATTCTTAAGGAGTTCATTTGCCTGAGTGTTCTGAAACTCTTTTGATGCTATCTCATCTTTTCGTGCCTGCAGTTCTTTACCATCAGGACTTAATGCTCTGACCTCTTTTTGAAGCTGCATGATTCGAAACCCAAAAACCGTGGAAATGGCGGTCATTGCTATAGCAATAGCTCCCAGTCCTGCAATGCCAAGGCCAGCCTTCGTCAATGCCGCTCCTGCCCATGGCAATATAGCCGCACATGCCAAACCATGTGTAAGCCCAATTAATACCGCAATCCCCACGACTATAGCGACACCCTTTGCCCATTTTTTCACAGTAGTGTGATTGAACTTGTCATCGATTAAACGAGCCAACCCTTGCAGTTCTTTAGCTGTTGTTGCATCAGCATTCAGTGGATTTTCCATGATTTTAGCAGTCAATTCCATGGATTTACTGAAACGATCCAGATTATGTCCTTTTTCTAGCAAAGCACCAAGATGATTCCCTGGTTCATTGGCAGCAATAATCATATCTAAATAGTTTGTGATCGTATCGTGACCTTGTTGGTTAAATACATCAAGAAGTTTATTTTTATCGTCAATACTCATGCCATCAATATTCACAGCTTCTTTGCTATCCATTTCCTTGAGTTTAGGAAGCTTAGCTCTGAATGCTTGATGATGTTCCGTCATTAAATCAAAATTTTTACACAATCCCTCAACAGCCTCGTTACTGAGTCGCTTTTGACCCAACTGAGCTTGCAAAGCACGCAATTCTTCACTGAATTTCGATGACGCTTCCTTGGGATCCAGTGGTGGTCTAGCAATCTCTTCTTTGTTCTCTGCCATGATATTTCTCCTAAAATAATAAGCACTCAATTCAAGTGTAGACCTAGTTACCTGATTGTCAAGTGTGTTGTGTTTTGTTACATTAAAAGTTTTTTTTTATCAATATGCATGGTATAAACCTGATATAAGCTGCGTAACTACTCGCAAAGACGGATGGGTGAGTCGTTACAACTCTGCATCCAGCTCACCATATTCTTGGACAACATGGCATGAGGCTTTTTTCATGCCATTTTGTCCAATGCCCAATTAACATGTTATACTATTCACTATATAATACCGCCGATTAGGGGTGCAATATGGTAGCAAACAAACAAACTAACGACTCATATTACGACACAAGCATTGCCCTACTTAAGCAGTCTATAAATCATATCAATGAGACTCTTATTCGATTTGAAAAACGATTTGACAGGCTTGATGAGCGGATGGACAGGCTTGATGAACGGATGGACAGGCTTGGTGAGCGGATGGATTCGATGGAAAACAAGTTGGCATATGCAATCAATAAGTTGGATTCACGCATAGATTCAAATTTCAAATGGCTTCTGGGCGTGATGATTGCGGGGTTAGGAAGTATTCT
>JABDAB010000084.1 GCA_013289415.1 Gammaproteobacteria bacterium | reverse complement strand
GAATTTTTTGGTAAAAAAGCAGGTACTTATCGAAGCTTGGCCAGTTTTTCACGCCATACAGGCGTGCCTGTAGTACCTGCCGCAGGTTATCGACTTCCGAATGGTCGCCATGTTCTCGAGTTTCACGAACCTATTCTCTGGCAAGATTACTCCACCACCCAAGAGTCCATTTATCGTAATACACTCGCTTATAACCAAGCATTGGAGCGCATTATTCTTGCGCATCCAGAGCAATGGTTATGGTTGCACAAGCGGTGGAAGTTACGGTAATTACTCGCTTCCTCCGTGCGTCAATATCCCTCTTCTAGCCGCATATTCATAATTACAATCATTAACTGGTACGTTTTCAGAAAATAGTCTATAAATAATCTCTATATCAACATGATTGCAACAAGGAGGTGTTTATGGATCGACCAATAGTAATAGTTACCGGTGGAACCGGGGGGATTGGCACTGCAATTTGTCAACGATTGGCGTCTGATTATCAAGTGATTGCCTGTTATTTCAAGGATGGAAAACACGAGGAAGCAAAACATTGGCAAACATTGCAGAGGGACGCAGGTTTTGATATTGAAATTTTGTATGCTGATGTAACCCAATTTTCTGATTGTGAAACATTAGCTACTTTGGTTAAGGAGCGTTTTGGTCGCATTGACGTATTGGTCAATAATGCAGGTACGACTATGGATTCCAGTTTTAAAAAAATGTCACCTGAACAATGGCACAATGTAATGGATGCGAATATAACCAGTGTTTTTAATATGACGCGCAATATATTGCCGGTAATGTTGGAAAATGAGTATGGTCGAATCATTTCCATTTCTTCTATTAATGGAGAAAAAGGTCAAATTGGTCAGTGCAATTATGCAGCAAGCAAAGCCGCATTATTTGGATTTACTAAAAGTCTGGCACAAGAAGTTGCTCGTAAAGGCGTGACTGTTAATACGATTTCCCCCGGTTATATTCAAACCCATATGCTGGATGGGGTTCGTGAAGATGTTTTAAAAGTAATTATTGATTCCATACCGGTTGGGCGGCTAGGCTTGCCTGAAGATATTGCAGAAGCTGTGGCGTTTTTGGTTTCACCTTCGAGTGGTTTTATTACAGGGGCGAATCTGGATGTCAATGGCGGACAATATATGTAAGGCCAATGGTGGATATTATGGTCTATACTTAGATAATAATACTTTTATTGAGTGGATAACTCATGAACGATATTGGAATCAAATTACAAACATTAATATCTGATGATGCATCATTTCGTTTAATAAAGTTAATATTGGATATTATGCAGCAAAAAGACTCCATTGCCTATAATCAAGGCGATGTGATCAATTTTATTGATGCGGCTAAAGATACACAATATAAGAAGCTTAAATCACTCAATCTTCGCTTTCATGGATTATGTGAGCTAGTATCTAATGCTGTTATTGCTGATGACCTGATGGGAAATTCGGAGCAAATTCTTAGAAGTAGTATGGCTAAGTTTAAAAAAACGTTACTGGATGTAGAGCCGAGTGGGGATGAATCCATTCGCTTGATTTATGCAGCACTATTAAATAATACCGGTCATGTCTACGATGACAGTATTTCTCCGATACATCTGAATACTTTTTCAAATACGCACACACTGGATGTGTCTTCTTACTTTCAACACATGTTTTCTTATTTTTTAGGTGTATATCCTTTTGACCTATTTTCTTTTGAGGATAAAGTACAAGTCGGAGAAACCGTTGATCAAGCTGTTTTAGGTAAAAAGTTAGACGAGCTTGAAGATGGTAGTTATATCAAATTTATGAGGTTTTCAAAAGGTTGGACTGGTTTTGATGGTCATGCAATGGTAATTAAAAAAACGGGAAAGACATTTTCATTTTTTGATCCAAATGTGGGCGAGACATTTAATTTGAGTTTACCTCGCTTGTGTAAATGTATAAATGAAGCAAAAAGTTATGGCACTCACATGGCCTTCATTGATGGAAAAAAATTCATCCAATACATTAATGAGCTAAATGTATTAAACACTAATAATCAGAAAACAAATACAACTGGAATTGAGAGTGGCGAGCAAAATTCAATCAATGAAAGCATGTCATCATTTATTCTTTCTGAAATAGATAAAATAGCAAAAATGGGTCAATGCCGTGATGAAGACCTGATTAACGCGGTCAATAGCTTACGAACACATGTTGAGCGGTTCATACAGAACAGAGAACCATCCACAACGGCTACCAACAAATCTGATCGGTATATTCGCGATCACGAAAATAAAAAGCTTAAAACACTGGATGACATTCGCTTCAAAATCAAAAAAGAATTTTGGTGTGATTTAGTAAAAGAACAAGAATTTTGTTTATACAAGGAGCGTGCCAGCAATTTCAATCAACCATTTAACGAATATAGTCGCATGATGGGAGGGATCTCTGGATACGCTCTCTGTAAAGTTAATAATGAACATAAAATCTATTATATTGATCAAAATAAAAAAGAGTTGGTTACTATCAATCCAAAGGCAGATTATTATACTGAATTGTACGCTCAATTAGACACAATGCCATCCTACTTGCAATACGTAGAGGCCTCAATCTGGCATACGTCGAAAATATATAAAATAAGTGGTATTCCTTCAACACTAGAACACACCGGGCTCGAAGAAGATGATTTATCCCCGAGCATCAATGATCTTAAACTACCTCTTGAAAAGCTTGAATCATGTTATGATTTTGGCGTATTAATTCAGCTGTTGAACGTTAAAAATTGCCAAAAGCTATGTGAATTGCAATCCATTCCATTAGTAAATTTAATTAAAACATCGAGAGATGTTGGTGTTTTGTTTAATCATTTGAAAAAAGATCAAGATCGACAAACAGGTGATCTCAAATGTGCGATAATATTTAATATCATTAAAACCAAATTACCTAAAATAGTTCAATCTGCTAATGATGTTGAGGTAGTGCTTAGTGTTCTCTCACCAGAACAGCGTGTTGAGTTTATTGATGAAGACATGTTGAGTTGTTTACCAGACATGATTAAATCTGCTGGCGATTTAGGTGATGTATTTCATTATCTTTCACCAGAACAACGTGCCGTGCTATTCGATAAAATAATAACTCGCCTGCCTGAAATTATAAATAACAGCAGTAACTCTGGTTATGAGTTTCAACTGGCACTATCTGTTCTTCTGCCAATTGAGCGTACAATTTTTTTTAATGCCATGAAAGAAAAGCTGTCCTCCCTAGATGTAGAAGATTTATCCGTTTTGAAGGCAATACATGGTTATCTTAACGAGAATGAAGTGGCAATGTTTATTGAGTCGATGCACGAAAATCCTCAGTTTGAGACAATGGTGCTGAACACATACATAGCTGCTACCGTAGATGCCAGTACCTTCGTTCAATACATGAAAATTTTACCTGAACGATTGCATACTGTTTATTATAATGCGGTGAAAGAAAAGTTGCTTAATTTTTTTTCTTTAAACGTCGAACCTTCAGACGCACTAAATGAGCTGGCGAAGATACTCGAAACTGTCCCTTCTACAGAGTATGAAAGCTTTATTTCTAATGAGAAATTGACAGCATTCCTGGACAGATGCTTACCAAAAGAGATTGAATCATTTTTCAAAGCACTCTTGAGTAACAATCATGAGTTAATACCAGTAGAGTTTGATCGGCTTGTTAAAAGCCATAATAAATATAGTTGGAATCCATTTGATTCTTATAAACCAAAAATAGATCAGTTAATCAATAATATTAGCAGCATGCATACTTATTGGTTAAAAAAAATAAATCATGCATTAGAGTTAAATTTGGATGATAAACAATTGGCCAAAAATGACATGACGTCCAGTCTGCATAAGTACTTGAATAACCCATCTGTTCGTGATTACAAGTCTCATCTTCATCGGCTTAAAGAATCTGAAGAAAATTCAGATTCAAAAGGTGATGATAATATA
>JABDAB010000083.1 GCA_013289415.1 Gammaproteobacteria bacterium | reverse complement strand
ATTCATAAGCTAAACGATAGGGCTCTTGATAAACCTGAATTAAAGGTTCTCCTTGTTTAACGGATTGACCGTTTTTAACATATATTTTTGTAATATAGCCTGAAACATCTGCAGCAACAGGTGCCACATTTGTCGCAATAAACGCATTGTTTGTAAACGGTATTAGATATGAGAAAATATGGTAGATAGCAATCAACGCTGCAAGAACAAGCACAGCAATGGGTAAATTAACCTCATTTTTTGAGACTTTAAATATACTAGTCATATTGGATGCTTTAGCATAATTTCGTTGCTGAAAAGAGTATGAACCTTTACCATGCCATTAAGTTGGGTATTAATCAACAGACTCTAAGGAACTGGACTTTGGACAAAAAAATAATTGAACAGCAAAAACAGGTTCAAGCATTAAAAGCGGTAATGGACAATGCGGAGGTTAATTTAAAATTAACCATTGTGAGAGCACCATCCAATGGAATTGTTGACAATATGTACCTTTCCAAAGGAGCACCGGTCAAAATTCGCACGCCTTTGTTTTCATTTATTGACACATCAACCTGGTGGGTTCAAGCGAATTTCAATGAAACCGATTTACGACGTATTCGTCCTGGTGATAAGGCGAACATCATGCTGCGAATGTACTATTTTAATAAAATATTTCACGGTCGTGTAGTCAATACAATTTGGGCAGCAGATAGACAATATACAGTCCAACGAACGCAACAGCAAAAAATTACGAACAACAATGAGTGGTTGTTAATCCCGCAGCGCTTGCCATTACAAATTGAAATTCTCGATCCCGATCCAAACTTCCCATTACAACCAGGCGCGAGTGCTTATGTTTATCTCAAAGCTAACTCACATCATTGAAACGTATGATCCATATGGAACTCATCGTTTAAATGGGGTCAAAGTTGTATACGTTCTTCTTGTTCTTTTTGCATTTAATATGTTCTTTTATATTCCCAATGTTTATTTTTACTATTTTTTTATACCGATTACAGCCATGACTGCGGAAGTTTTGGTGGAAAATATTGAAGATAAATACAAATCATTTGTTTATACGATACTGGGATCATGTGTTATGGCTTTACTATTTAATATATTAAGGCCATACCCATTACTTTTCTTACTGATTGTTTTTATCAGTGCTATGTCTCTATATTTAATTGCATTGCATTGGATCCGGTTGATGATTCCGCTTGTGCCCATTATCTTAAGTCTGGCGGCATATTCACTGTTGTATCCTGATCTTAATGCCAATTTAAATATGGTGTTAAATAACGCATTGACGACTCTATGTGCAATGGTCATTATTTTAGGATCATTGATCTTGTTTCCTCTCAGTTATTATTATCGATTATGGCTCCGATCCTTGATTTTATTACTCCGGGAAATTCTGGAAAATTTTTTGATAATTAGTGAAAATAAAACCGTGAAATTCTCGTTAATACAAGGGCATACAAAACATGTAGTCACTTTTGCAAACATGCTTTATTAACGAATCAATTGCATTTAAGTAGTTGTGTTTCTGATAATGAATTTATAACCATGGATGAATCCCAATTACAATTATTAATACACAATTTGAGATTACTCATTGCTGCAATAAAAAAAGAAGAGCAATGTAGCTTAATCTACACACAGAATCCTATTTTGACTAAATTAATCCATGCATGGAATTACCTATGTTCGAGACAATAGATTATCGTACAACGCGTGCATTTCAAATCTGTGTTGTATTCATTTTTGCATTGGCTCTCCAGCGGTGGTTGAAGTATTCACATGCCGGTTGGATAGGTTTTGCTGTCATGATGATTTATGCAGGTTTTGATTCAGGAACAAGCTTACACCGAACTATACATCGCGCGGCATTACAAGAGTTGGGGCCTTGTGCAATCCATCGACTATGTTGGGGCTGTTGCTGTCCTATGTCCTGTTTATTTTAATACGACTCGACTATGATTTAATTTTAATTATTATCCCAGTCATTGTGTTTATGGCGTTCTATTCTTTAGGTAAATATTATGTATCACCAACTATTTTCACAGTAACACTTACGGCACTAGGACTTGATTATTATACATCCGACGTATACGCCGTTGATATTTTTTTCTTTGATTATGTGAAATCAACTATCACCGCATTAGGGATCTGTGTTTTTTTTGAATTTTTTATATTCAAAAAAAATAATTTAACGCACAAATTTTACCTCGACCTACAGCAAGCTCTTGTCAATCAACTAAAAAGCTTACTGAATTTAGTGACGACTCAGCCCATTCGTCGTAGCTATTATTTAAAATTAAGTGTTCAATTTAATGTGAAGGCTTTAGAGTTACATGCATTTTTGAATGCAGTAAAACATGATTACCACTTTGAAAACCATCAATTTAATCAGTTGGAAGAATTTAATGAGACCATTGAGCTGGCTTACCAAAATATACGTCAATTATTTGTTTCAGGTCCTGAACGACTAGAAAACCTGGTGTTAGAAACGAAGAATACACTGGAGCGATTAACCGTCATCAGTCAAGGCTTAGAGGCAGTCAACATCCTTTCAACCACCAATGCTGCCGCAACAGGTGCATAACTTAGTCGATGGATTGCACAAGGCCCCAACTCTTGTAATGCCGCGCGATGTAGCGCTGTTGGGTAGCCTTTATGCAGAGAAAAACCATAACCAGGATATAGTGCGTCCATCTCATCCATTTCATTATCTCGCAGAACTTTTGCCAAAATAGATGCCGCACCAATTTCCATAACCAGGCTATCACCTTTTACAATGGCTTGGCAGGGCATTGAAACGTCAGGTATATACAGCCCATCTATTAATGCTTGATGAGGACAAATCGATAATGCTTCAATGGCACGCTTCATTGCCAACAGCGTGGCATGATGAATATTTAGCCGGTCAATTTCCTCGACTTCAGCTCGTCCGTAGGCATAACAGAGTGCGCGCTCTTGAATTGTTATGGCCAACTGCTTACGCTTTGATGGCGTTAATTTTTTAGAGTCCGTTACCCCATCAATCGGCTCGCGCAATATCACCGCTGCAGTCACAACAGGACCTGCTAAAGGACCGCGTCCGACTTCATCAACACCCGCTACGTACAATTGCATGGAATCCACCCAATTAAACTTGGAAAAAGCGAGAATACCGTTTTTTATAGGTTGGGTAAAGTGTCGTCGGGATCCCGCTGCCTTTGCTCAGTTATGGCGGATCAGCAATGGTTACTTTTCTAGCGAGTTTTGATATTCTAATGTCGAGCACATCGGATTTTGTTTAGCCCCCTTAGATTAGGATGAATATGATAATTAAAAAATGCCGGGCAATGGTGCTATTGGTCGTCATGTCAGGCAGCCAAATTGCGGTCGCTACCAATTCAAAACCATGTGAGCCATCAGATTGGACCTGTCATAACTCTTTTTTTGTAACCGGGGGGTATGTTTTTTATCATACTTTATACAAGGACAATCCGTTATCAATAGTACCGCCAGGGCATCAGGAAATTGATTTCACACCTCAGAGCGCCTATCCCAATAACGAGAATGCCTTGCGGTTAGGTTTTGGAGCCGGACTGGGCGACCACACTCCATTCTCGTATGAACTGGATTACACTCAGGGATTTTCCAAATCAAAAACAGGTTCTGAACTGGAGCTAACTCGGGCTAGAAAAGTGTTTTCCACCTCTATTAATTACACGCTTAACCCCGAGTCCAGATTGCGATTCAATTTAACTGGCGGGGCTTCTGTCACCTCAATCTACTTAACAACCTCCACTGTTGCCCAACAACCCCAATTCTCTACAACAGTCAATACGGTGGATGTTGATCCCTTTTTCGGAGGCTCAATGGCGTATTCAATCAATCCCAAACTTTCAGTCAGACTGATTGAATATTTTTCTTTGTCCAGTTACAACCGTAACGCAAGCGGTAGCCTGCTCACGCTGTTGATGTTAAATTATTATCCCGGTGC
>JABDAB010000082.1 GCA_013289415.1 Gammaproteobacteria bacterium | reverse complement strand
CTTTCGCAGAATCTTACAGTTTGGGTGGGTCGATTTCATACTCCTATCGGCTACTACGTTATTGCTTATCATCACGGGATGCAGCTGCAGACGGCAGTTGAAAAACCGCGTTTTCTGGATTTCGAAGATCATTATGGTATTCTGCCAATTCACAGTACTGGGATAAACCTCAACGGTAATGCGGTTATTGGCGGTCAGCGATTTGGATTGCAAGTATGGCTTTCGAACGCCGACCGATTGGTCACAGATAGTCTCAATTTTACCAATCTGGATTTTGATATGGTTCACAATCAAAGTTATCATATGGGTTATGGTGCTAGACTCAATTGGGTTGGTGGTGGAAATCTTACCGGCCTTCAGTTAGGCGCGAGCTATCTAGGTGAAGAGATCGATTATCTGGGTGCGGGTCAGGAAACTTATGGGCCGACAGGTGGAACTCCAGATCCGACACTGAATCCAAATACAGGAACTCAGTTTACCTCATTATTTAATATGTACGCGGCACATGCGGTTTATGAATACCATGGACTTGAGTTTTTGAATGAGTTTTTTCTATTTCATAATTCGACAAAGGCTGACCCGAGTACTACCTATACGAGCATGGCCGGCTACAGCCAGCTTGGCTATTGGATCGATGAAGATAATATTCCATATGCTCGCTTTGAAGCTGGCGGGTTCAATCAGAACGATCCTTTTTTTCTTGGGCAATATAATGGTTTACCTTATAGAAAATACGCCCTCGGGTTTCGCCACAACTTAACAGACAATGCTGCGGTTAAGTTGGAGCTTTCACAGATTGATTTTGGAGCCTCATCTGCTACAAATACCGGGCAAAACTACAATGATGCCCACCTCGATTATTCAATTTGTTTTTAAGAAAGGAAGTTTACGATGCGCAAAAAAATATTTTACAGTTTTACTTTAGCGGCTTTGATAACAATTTGTATTTCGTCCACAGTAAGGGCAAATGAGGAACAGACACCGCTGATTTTTATCTGTCACAAAGGTAAAATTTATTCTAGAGATGAGGTCAAATTTGCGTTTTTAGGATGGAATGATGAAAGCCGGGCAGTGAACAATAGACCGCTCTTTCCACGCTTGCTTGAATATATTAAATACACAGAAAACCAATACAGCAGATCTTGGAATAAGACCTTCTTCAGAATGGGGCGCTTTAAACCAAAAATGCTTCTAAATGATGATGAAGTTATCAAATATGTTTCAGCCAGCTATGCAGGTGTTGGATATGTTACGGTTGCTCCGAAAGACAATCCGAATGTTGAGGTCTGCGGTAACTTTTAGGAATTGGCCCCTTAAACTGTTGTTGGGAGAGTTGGGCACTTAAAATCTGCTCCTCTGAAAGTTGATCGGCTATACACGATCAACTTTCAGAGGAGCTAAATGACGACATCATCTTCGAGCTGCCCCAGCAATAGTCTAAGGGGCCAGGTTCAGACTTTTCACATCTTTGTGCTGATAATCCATCGCCGTCTCATGTTTTGAGTTTGGATCAAAATAGACGATTCGAAATTTATGTACGATGTGATCGTCCATTTCGTAGTAGTCGCCCAGTCCTAATTCTTGAGCGAGTAGGTGGGTTTGTTCTGAGGTCCCACGAATAAAGTGCCAGTTCTTGCGGCCAGTGGCGTTGACATCTTTTAGGTGTCTTAAAACTGAAGGAGTGTCATTTACTGGATCAAAAGTCCCTATGATGAATTGGGCACTTATCTTTTTCGCATCCAAGACTTTTTGAATCTCACGCAATTTGACGAAAGTGAGGTAGGGGCAAGTTTTTTTGCAATCGCCGTAGATCATTGTCATCACCACTGGGCCCTGACTCCAGTCAGTCAATGCATGGGACTCCTCGTTTTCATCTTTCCATATTTGCTTGTCATTTAAAAGGTTCGAGACAGCGGCCAAGCCACTTGCAGAGGTCGCAAAATTCACAATGAAGGAAATAAAAAAAGCACGCAATAGGGGGTTCATTATTTATAACTTTATCACAAATTAAACAAAAATGTATACTCGTTTCAGCTTCAGGAGCCTAGGACTGTGGCAACCAGCGTTTGGACTATTTTGTGCAGATTCTGTGCTTGTTGAATTAAAATTTCCCCAGTGTTAGCGGCATTGTTGGCCGCACTTGCATTTTTTTGAGTGACTTGATCAAGTTGTGCCATAGCATTGGAGATTTCTTGAACGCCAGTGGCCTGTTCATTACTTGCCACCGCGATCTCACCAACTCGGCTTGATAGCTCTGAGCCATTCATTACCATATTATCTAAAACCTCGCCACATTGTTTAGCGGTCGATAATCCTGTTTCTACCTTTTCCTTACTTTCTATAACTAATTGTTCTACTTTGGTTTTTGAATCTTTGATGATCATCTGGACTTTTTGAATACTTCCCTCAAGTAAACTAGAAATTTCTTTGGCCGCGTTTCCACTCATTTGCGCCAAATTGCCAACTTCCTCAGCTACGACAGCAAAGCCTTTACCGTGCTCACCAGCACGCGCGGCTTCGACTGAAGCATTGAATGACAAAAGTTTTGTCTGAAATACGATATCATTGATAACCTTTGTCTTGTTGCTAATCTCAGTAATCACATTGATGATTTCTGAAATTTCTTTGTTGCTGGCCTCGGTTTGTATTGTGATATGCGCAGTACTTTGATTGATATCATCCATTGCATTGATCATGGCATCTACCACGCCTTTGCCATCAACGGCAGCCTTTTGGCTTTTATCCGAAACGCTACGGGAGGCAGTTGCATTTTCGGCATTTTTGTTAACCATCGAACTGATTTCATCGACGGCTGTAACAGTTTCTTGCAAGGCCGCGGCCTGTTGAGTCGCGGCAGAAGATAGTTCGGAACTGGCGGCAGAAATATTTTGTGAAGCAGAGGCAACTTCATTTGCACCATCAGACAGGTCTTGTGAAATTCTAGTGAGAAGCTTGGTGATGGCATTTGAAAACCAGATCCCAAAAAGTAATCCCATAGCTGTGCCGAAAACAATAACTGATAAAGATAGAATATTACCACGTGTAGCTGTTGATTTAGCTGCCTCGATTTTTTCCTCACCGATTTTTCGGTGGAATGCGATAAGCGTATTGATATCTGAAACAAAGGTTTTAGTGACCTTTGGGAAGTCGACTTCCATCAACGTTAACATTTTTTGGTAGTCTTCGGGTTTACCTGTTATGTACAGGGCAACGGCTTCTGAGCTCACTTTTTTAAAGTTTGACCAGTTGTTTTCAACATTCTCAAAAAGCTCTTTTTGCCCGGGTTCAAATCCAAGATCAATATAAGACTGCATTGCTTTTTCAAACTTTGAATTAAAATCTGCTATTGATTCTAAGGCAGATTTTCCTTTTTCAGGAGTCAGTCCATTGCTCTGAAGAACTCCCAAGTATAGTCTAGCACCACGATAGTGAACGAACATTTCAGAAATGATTGCAACCTTTGGCAGAGTTTTATCGGCAATATAGCCATACTCTTGGGCGACTTTTCCCATCGAAAAATAACCGACGATGCCAACAAAGCCGCTCAATGCACAGAGGGTGCTGGTCAATAATAATAATTTTGCTTTTAAACTCCAATTTTTCAAAGTTAATCATTCTCCGATTCAAGAAGTTCCCTCTTCAATCTAATCGGGCACATTGATTTAAAAGTTTATAGACCTTCGTCTTGCTTGAGCGGGCACCACGCAGTTTTATCTGGATTAGGTGACAGGTTTATTAAAACCCAAGCCGAAACAAAAAGTACTTGTAGAAATATAAATGAAATACTGCCAATTTGACGATTTACAAAATTGCTCAATCTATAGGGCAGGCCTTGGCTTCTGCAGCATCGTGCGAATATTTTTATAGACAACGCCGGCCACTTCTTTTTTGTTAGATTGTGAAGTGCTCTTGTCATCGTTCATTGTGATTCCTTTAGAGATGTCGATCCGCCATTGGGGGATCAGATGAAAAATAGAAACAAAAGCAACCTAGCAAGCAAATTTACCATTTAATAATGCGGCATAAAAGGCTGGGTAGGGAAGTATGCCCCAATATGCAAGTATATATCCGGAGAGTTGAATTCAGTTGAAAAATATTGGCACTGAGTTTGCTGGTCAATATATTTAGACAGTTCTTAAAGCTAGAAAGCCTGATACTCACAATCACCTGAAAAGGCGTCTTGAAGTAGATGGAGATTTATGGAGATCCTAAGAAAAATTGTGAAATGGCTTAGGTCCCATCGGCTGATCAGTTTCTTTACCGTGATTATCTCTCTTATAGTTTTGTATTTTATCTGGGT
>JABDAB010000081.1 GCA_013289415.1 Gammaproteobacteria bacterium | reverse complement strand
TGCCATGGCCACTTTGTCTAAAGACAAGCTTCCGTTCTTTTCAAAATCAAGTGGTTGAGGTTGAATACTTCCCAAAAAGGAATAACCATGTTTTTTTAAAGAACCAGAATTTGATAAAATCGTTAAATTTTTAACATCAACCCGTAACGAAGCTATTGTCCGATATAATCATGATCATCAAGGTGAAGCTACGTTTATGCTGTGGAATTCATATGTAGACTCAATGACAATGCTTAATAAATGTGGTGTAAGCCATAAACAGCAAGTTCTTGGAAATACTCCTAACCTTATAAAAAATATTCAGAAAGAACTTAGTGTTCTGCTGGAAAAACGGACCAACTCTCTATCTGAAAAAGAACAATATGTTCTGATGAAAGCCATGACAAGGAGAGTCATGCTAGAAGAGGAACCATCTTCAATCCTAGTATCGGATACATCTAAACTTGTATTCATGCTAACTCTAAAATTCCCTGGCATTAATGCAGCTGAGATGCGCTTAAAACTCGAAGAGCTTGTTTGTGTAGATGAGGGTCTAGATGAGAATCTTAACTTAAAGAAGTCTATGTCGAGTTGGTAAGCAATACCTACCTATTGGCTTTGCACCGTCGGGCTGAGGTACCGTCACCAAAAACCATTAAAAACTGCAGTAATCAAAGAGTTAGATTACTGCGACAATATTAAGGTAGTTTGCTTTCATGGTCTTTAATTGTCTCTACATGGTGCCGATATGGTGCCGTTAAATCATGAATGATTTGATAGCTCTCTATTTTTTTCGTAATATCGAATTAATTTATTTAACACGTCCTTATGAACTCGACTACCCGTTTGTTTTAGTTGCCAAAGGGCCACCTCAGGGAACTCTAATAATATTTGAATACGTTTTAATGTATTTAGGTCATAACTTTTTTCAGCCTCAATACGCTGCAAGGTTGTTTTGCTAATATCAAATGCCTCGGAAAAATCATGTTGTGAAATCTGTAACTGTTCACGTAATTTTACAATATCACATGAATTAAATTCACTCGAATAAACAAACTCAAAAATAAAACTGGATGGCCCACGCTTCCCTATAGTTCCTAGCAATATGATTGGATCTTTTTCATCAAGTGAAATTTTTTGCGTTTTACAATAATCCTTATAAGCTGGATTGGATTTGTCGGGAATTCTGTCAAGAAATGATGAAAACAGTTTTCCTTTCCCAGAAACATGATTCAATTTAAAAAGATCAAGATCTGGTCCTATCGGTATAGCGCTCTTGGAACGAGTATAATTTTTATCATAGATTAGCTCATACCTATCCTGTTTTTTGTCATAAATTAACTCCCCAACAAAAACCCTGCGCTTTCTGCCTTCATGAAAAATTTGCAGGCGATTATTAGCTGCTTTAATTTGATAGTTCATTTTCAAGCTCCTCAAACCGTTTCTTAACAAGAACTTTAATCGCTTCTTTCATGAGGTCACTGCAAAAGATTTCTTCAATTAATTGACGAATTTGAATTAATTTTGTGCTTTGATAAAACTCTTGAATATCATCTTTGTATCCAAGTCGTTTTAACTCTTTAACATAATCTTGCATGCAGGGTTCATATGTAGCAAGAGTACTGATCTTTCCAGTAGGGTTAAAATCCGCTTTTAACATACTTCCTTAATATACACTTATTAGTTTAATTTATAATCATGATTATACCTATTGATTCATATATATATCAACTTAAACATGATTCCTATATAAATCATATTTAAGTTGATTTATATAGGAATCATGTTTAATATGACGCCTATATAAATCATATCATTTCCGGATCAATGGGGTCAGGTTGGATTGATTTTTGACCTCATTGATTCTGCTGAATTTATTACAGAATCAATCCAATCTGCCCCCATTGATCTACGATTCGCGAATTACAGATACATGTAGTACTCTAAAATCGAAATTTCGCTATCAAATTATTACGAGAAAGAACATGGATCATAAAAAAATGAAACTGGCTTGGTTAACGGATATTCACCTTAATTTTCTCGAACGCGATGAACGTGCAAAATTTTATAACGACATTTTGAATACTTGTTGTGACGCAGTTCTAATCAGCGGTGATATCGCCGAAGCCCCCTCTCTGACTGATCTCATGAGAGAAATGTCGAATCATCTTGAACGACCTATTTATTTTATTTTGGGTAATCATGATTATTACCGAGGCACGATCCATGATGTACGAGAAGCGCTTACATCACTAACTAAAACACATGAGCAATTATTTTGGTTACCGGCCTCTGGAATGCAATTATTAACAAAAGACACCATTTTGTTAGGCCAGGATGGTTGGGCGGATGGTAGATTGGGTGATTACCAAAACAGCCGTGTGTCGCTCAACGACAGCCGCATGATTGCAGATTTGTTTCAGGAAAAAATCCTCGGAAAAGCTCAGTTGGTTGAAAAAATGCAGCAACTGGCTGACCTGGACGCTACTGCCCTGCAACATGACCTAAATCAAGCGATTGCTCAGCACCCCAAAAAAATCATTGTATTAACACACGTCCCGCCTTTCAAAGAGGCGTGCATGCATCAGGGCCAGATTAGCGATGATAACTGGCTCCCCTATTTCAGCTCAAAAGTGGTCGGTGACGTGCTAATGCAAGTTGCTAACGATAACCCATCGATAGCATTTTTGGTGTTCTGTGGACACACGCATAGCGAGGCATTTTTTCAACCCTTGGCCAATTTAATTGTTAAAGCCGGCAAAGCTGAATATTATCAGCCAGAAATTCAAGAAATTATATTGATTTGACTAGCATACCATCTACTTAAAGCCAAATTACAGAAAAAATCACATCAATCTATTGAGTTTGCTCGTCAGAGGTTCGTAAATAAGGATTAATAAACAAAAGTTATCCGGAAATTCCGGGCGGTTAGCGGCTACACCTCCCTCTTGTGGAGTAAGCCGCATACCAAAGTAATTTTTATTTCACTATTGGAGAATATACAACTTCAGCAAGAGGGGCAGATGCACCTGGTTGGCTCGTCCAAATACTCAAGCGTGAAGATGATCTGTACATTGGATTTTCTGCAATCAATACATCTGAATCTTCAGTAGCAAGGGGTTCACCTAAATTTTCAATAGGGAGTTTGTTTGCCATTCTGATGGAGAAGAGAATATCTTTAAGATTAACCGAATGTGTTCCACAAGTGGCGGTTCCTTTTTGAAAATCTTCCAGCAAGCGCAAAGTTTCTGAAACAGAGCTTGATTGATTTCCACGTAGTGTCTCTAGAATTTCAATCAAACTGCTTATTTTCACCCTTTCAGTTTCAAAGGCAGAACTCACACACGCACCAACAGCAGCAAAAACACTCCATATTGCCGCGCCAATTGGTATATAGTTAACACTAATAGTACAAGCAAGGCAAAATGACAACCCACCCATTGAAGTAGCAGCAGCACAAGGGCGGCTGGTGGGTGTCAATGCAGCACTCCTTTCTTTTAAACGATCAATGGCATAGCCAGCCGGATCCGTTTTTAATTTACTCATAATTTATTCCTATCTCGTTAAATTTGATGTTATAAATTAACCACCTAAAACATACTACAGTAATAACAGATATTGAGCACTTTTACCGTGCAATCCAGAATTTTTTTTCAATTCTTTGTAGGGGCTGTTGACATTTGATCCCCCCGTCGCCGACGTCCTGCGGCTTGTCCGCGGGATCCAGCACGATCAATGGGGTTTATACGCAGCGGTATAATCACTCGAACAAAACCGATGGTGCTTTATTTCGCGGTCGATATAAGTCGATTCTGGTTGATTCAGATGCTTACTTGTTACATTTGAGTAAGTATATCCACTTAAACCCGATATCTGCACGATTGGTGGATTGTTTAGAGCAATATGAGTGGTCCAGTTACTCCGCTTATATCGATACAGTTAAATCACCCATATGGTTGATACGAGAGGAAGTATATGGGCAGCTTACAGAAAATGAACTTAAAGCCGAGCAATATCAGAATTTCATTAACAATGAAGATCTGAATGAAACGTTAATTAAATTTTATAATCAGCAGTCGGCTTTGCCTATTTTAGGCGATGATGTATTTGTAAATTCACTCACAGTGATTAAGTCCTCAAAGGAGGTGCCTCGTCAAGCGCAAGTGATGAGGCGCCCGACAATTTCCGCAATTATTTTGGAAGTTTCATTGATGTATGGTGAAGACATTAGTGCATTAATTATTGCAAAAAAAGGAAGAGGAAAATCAAATACTCCGCGAAAAATGGCGATGTATATTGCAAGAAAACATGCGGACTATCGATTGCAGGAAATAGCGGATATTTTTGGACTTCGGCATTATGGGGGCGTTT
>JABDAB010000080.1 GCA_013289415.1 Gammaproteobacteria bacterium | reverse complement strand
ACTGTTTTCAGGAGCGGTGCATTTTTGGTCTGATAGTGGTAAGCAAGACGCATTACGATCAAATAATGTCAACCGCCCCTAGTTCGTATTTTTTATTATTATGTCTCTATTTTGTCCTATAATGATAAGTAATGACAAAAAATACGGTAAATACCATGAAAGAATTCGGTTTTCATTTTCTAAATAAAGCTTCTCGCCTAAAAGCGTTTCAATCTGCGAAAAAATTTTTTTCTCGAGATTTTACCGGGAGCGTGACGAAAATTCGACGACGGGATTGGATCAATTTGTTTCCGGATCATCGCGATCATCATTTACACTCGTTCATTCGTATGCCACCTGATAACAAACTGTTTGCCATCGCAGACGGAAAACAAAATGGGTTTCTGGGTAAAGGTCATTATGGGTGTGTAAAATACGCCATGGATGAAGAGGGTCACATTTACGCGGTAAAAATTGAAGAAACAAACAGTGAAGTCCAACAGCAAGAGAGTAAAGCGGCTAAAGATATTGGATTGATGGTGGGCGATAAACTTAGACGTCATGGTGGGAAAAAGAATGATAAAGAAAAATACTACAGCATTTTAAAATACCAGGGTCAATTGCTTAAAGACCGATTAAATGATTCGAGCAACCCATTGAGTTTTGCTCAGAAAATCACCATCGCTCGTAAAATTTCATACGAGCTCTATAAACTTCATACGGATAAAAAATACGCGCATGGTGATTTAAAACCTCACAACATTACGATAGATAAGCAGAATAACGTGCATCTTATTGATTTTGGGTTTGCAAGCAAATTGGATACGCCTACACGACCCTTTTTATTGAACAAAGGTTCTCCTATGTATTTAGCATATATCCCAAACGATAGAAATGATACGGCTTCTGCGTTTTCTCGAATTAACAAGGCTGCTCTATCGAAAGAGCAAGTGGATACGTTTACCTTAAAAAAAACGTTATATTGCCATGAGGCATATCAGTCTCTACCAGGATGTCATTTGTTTAATCGAGAGGAATTTACGAAATTACCGAAGGACATTCAGACTTTAATTGATGTTTCTCCGGATAATATTGATCAAGCGATAAAAAATATTAAACCCAGTGATAAAAATCCACGAGGACAAGACCCTCTACTATTCACAATAGGTTTTTTAAATATAGAGATGCAAGCGTTTAATCAGAATATTGAATTAAGCGCATTAACAGAACTTCAGCAAATCACAGTATGTCAATG
Source organism: Gammaproteobacteria bacterium (assembly GCA_013289415.1). Classification (GTDB taxonomy): domain Bacteria; phylum Pseudomonadota; class Gammaproteobacteria; order Legionellales; family Legionellaceae; genus DDPF01. The sequence goes on along the minus strand of JABDAB010000080.1, from coordinate 3,442 downwards.
TTGGGAATCTTTGGATAAAATTGAGTCGGAATATGGGCGTCAACCCAGTATTTTGGCTCATGTGGTCGATTTTAGGCAGCGCATCGCAAGCACACCTACCAACATCCATCAACTTCAAGATGAAATAAGATTATTTATTGAAAAAAATACTTCTGCAGCGCTTGAAAAAGAAAAATTGGCAAAAGATTATAATAACTTATACGAAGCGTTATGTACCACATTGACTGACAGCTTTAACTCGGAGTTGATGAATGACGAAGCACGTTTAAAATTAGTAAAACTTCGCTCGAAATGCCTTGATTTTTCATCAGACCTGATGAATTTGGATGACGCTCAAACCATTGATCCGTTTCAACGAATGCACTGCACGATCTCTTCTGAATTAAACGATATTGTGCAGTATTTGAATGCGAGTCCGACAGAACGACTGATAAAAGATTACGAAAATTTACGTCGTGAAATAATATCTGAATTCAATGCCCAAGGTAAGTTAAAGCGTGTGGATGACGAGATGCGCATGAAGTTGTTAGAGTTTCGCTATCAATGTACTACTTTAATACATGAGTTTAAACATTCAAAAGACGTTAATGCACTGCCCACGTATCAAAAAGCGTATTCAACATTACACGCTTCCGTGACTGAGCATGCCCAATTTGTATTCGATCGTTTGAAGGATGAATTGATAAAAGATTGTAATGAACTAAACGATACGTTAGATGCTCAATTGAATGATAACAGTGAGTCAACTTTGACGGACGTAAGTTCTGAACTCATGCTTCTCCGTCAGCAATGCTTTAATTTACTCCAGCATGTCACCGCTACGGAAAATATCAGCTCGCTTCGTCAGTATCAAGATGGGTATTCACACTTACGTACGGACGTTAGTGCATGTCTCCAGAATGTTAATTTAAACGCGCGTAAATTCAGATCTTAAATCTCTCTATACTCAATTCCGCAGTTATTAATGAACCCAGATGCTGTCGTCCCGGATCCAGTCCCGGATCCATAATAAGCAATCATTCTATTTTAGGTCTATACTCAGATAAAACACACCTTTGGAATTTTATATGCCAAGTCCAATGAAATTTCGTGCAATAACGGCTAATTGTGGGAATGATGTTATTGGCGAAAAGGCGAGTACGAGGATAACCACACAACTCAAAGAAGAGCAGCTTGATTTTGTAGTGATCAATTGTCAGGAAGTGAATTTTGAAAAAGCCAAAATACAATTGGAAAAGACATTGGGCCTCAATTCTGATTACACAGTAACACTTTTGGGTAAAATGTCTACGCATACTAAACCACTTGAGCAACTCCACTGTAATACCGGGCTCGCCAGTTTTGTTATTCATAAAAAAGATCTATCGATTAAGGTGACGGATCGCGTAAAAGCAAGGCGAGATGTGAGTCGATTTTCGGGTTCAGGCTTTAATAAGGGTGGACTTGTCATTGATTTTACGGTTACTGATCTTGATAAACACATTACCAGACTGCAAACGGTGAGTGGTCATTTGGATTCCAAAAACACTTCAAAACGAACGCGGGATTGGGCTAATATTCATTCGGCGGTCGGAAAAAAAGTTGTGACTGATTGGAATGAACTGGTACAGGCCATGCCGAATATCAGGATAGCGGGTTATGATGCCAATACTAGAAATCAATATGTCGATGAGCATAGTGCCCCCGTTAAGATATGGGAATCAAAGATCGTTCCGCAGGAGTTAAAAGCTTTTCAGCAAGCGCCGTTAGGCGGGTTGCATTATAGTGTGGAGTCGACCTATAAGACGGATGTAGAAAATATAATAACTGACCAAGATCCAAAGCGCCCTGGTTTTGTACGAGGAGGTATGCTGGATTTCGTTGATATTGCAGCAGATGTCGAGAACTCTTCATCTTCAGCAATCATTACAGCGAGGGTAGAGGCTATATGCTCAGACATGGACGATACGAAAAGAGATCATGATGTCATCATCAGCCCATTGCAAACGTATGATCAAAATAAATTTTCTGAGTTTGATCGGGTAAAAAATCAAATGATAATGCAATTACATACTAGCGCTCCCGATATGGTTAAGGCGATAGCGAAGTATACGGCTAAAGATGAAAAAAAATTATTCGGCATTTACAATAATTATTTAAGTAAAGACGGCTTAATCAATAAGCAGATCGAGTTACAGGCTGATTTATTAGGCAATATCAATAAAATAAAAAAAATAAACGGCGGCATTGGCGATAAAATTGCAACTTTATTGTTGATAGATACAGCATGGTTTTCATCGTCTGCAAAAGATGTGAAAACAAAACAGGAGTTCCAGGAAGTGGTTTCAGACGCCCTGAGTTCCTGTAGAACTGAACTGGATCTTGATTTTGTTGACAACGCGCTCCATGATCCCGCCAAAAACACAGTTCTTTTGAGGAAAGCGTTTCAGGATATTATAATCAAGTCTAACGCCAGCATACTCCCGGAGGTTCAAGACCGGTGCATGCAACGAGCTGAGGATTTGATCCGTAAAATCAACACTTCATACGACCCACGTCATCCTGAAAAAAAAGCCGGTATTATAATTCAGGCAGCACTCGAATTTACGGGTGATCTATATAAAGAATTGAGATTGTTGCAAAAGTCGAATTCAGCAGGAAAAGAAGGAGCACGCAGTGTTCTTCTGGGGATGATAAAGCTGGTTAAAGTGGTTGTAATCAATTTAATCGATCTATTTGTAAAAGAAAGCTCTCCAGAGGAAAAACACGCACAATCTAAAAAAATAGATGGGATTGTTCGCCATATTAATTTGAATCTGCCGTCATGGCTTGATAGGTTACGGCTTAATTTGAAGAGCCGTATGGTATCGAAAGATTTTTCAAAGATGAAAACCAAAGCAGGAACGCAAAAATCAAATGCTTTACAAGAGGGGGAGAGCCTTAATGAAAAATCTTCGTCGCTGACCCGGAGGCGATGACATCAGTCCACAGATTCTGTGGATAACTTTGTGTGTACTCTGATGTTTTAGGTCTAATATCTTTTGTCGAAGCGCGTGGGCTATATCTTGTCGACGCTATTTTCACTACAATGTTGTTTTAATCAATTTTAGTCCAATTATGTTTAAGCCACTGGCCTTGTATATCGGTTTGCGCTACATGCGCGCCAAAAAAAAGAATCATTTTGTATCGTTTATCTCCTTAAGTTCGATGCTGGGGATTGGCATGGGGGTTATGGTTTTGATCACCGTGCTGTCTGTGATGAATGGATTTGATTCTGAAATTCACAAGCGGTTTTTTGGTATGGCACCAGAAATCACGGTGAGTGGGCAATCGGGTCAAATTAGTAATTGGCGGGAGTTGTCAAATCGATTGCAGACCATGCCAGGCGTCAAAGCCATTTCACCGTATGCGACAGTTCAGGGATTGTTGACCTTCGATGGCCAGGTTTTACCCATCGCATTAA
>JABDAB010000079.1 GCA_013289415.1 Gammaproteobacteria bacterium | reverse complement strand
TAAATCAAGACTCATGCCTGAGTTGGCTAAAAATCCATCTGACTGCTTTAGAACCAAATTACCATTTGCAGCATTGACATATACCGATCCGCCACCTTGGCCTAGGCTTGCCGTGCCTTTCGGGCCATAGTTGCTCAATTGACCTAATGATGATCCGTGTAAGCCCAAGCCGGTGCCGGTAAAAATTTGTGTCATGCTGGTATCCTATTATTGTGTAACCGTGTTCATTGCTTCCGCAAAGACGGTGTTTAGTTCATTAAAAATAAATCCACCGTTAATACTTTAGATTCTCCACCGGGAATGTTTTTTATTGTAATAAATATCTGTTGCTTTTGTTTAAGATGTTCCGGAACCTTGTCCGCGATTAATTTATTATCTTTAATACGCAACCACCCTGGGTTGTTATAACCTTTTGCAAGCTCCACGGCATATGGAGTGTCGCTGTATCCTGGAATTACATCGTTGCAACCAACAAAGTCATAAAAATAAGTTTGTCCGGCATAAACAAGAGGCAGCTGTGGTTTGTCCGAATAGAATTGTGGGGTTTTCGTCTTATCGATTGCTATTTGCATTGGGATGGTTACACGATCCGAGTCACCACCTATGGCGGTGTTTGCATGCAACGTCAGTTGATATCGTTGACCTATATCGCCTTGGGGCACAACACCATCTAGCTGTGTTGGATTCGATGATGAATATGCTAACCAAGGTGCTGCAGGTTCAATTTTATCTAAAATAAGTTTCAGACTCCCATCAGCAGTTGGGTCGGTAATGTTTGCACGGAAATCTTTTTGAAATAAAGCCCCTGCTGCTCCGCTTAACTTAATACCGCTGTCAATAACTGGCCGTTTTTCCGGATCAAATGCCACAGGAATTTGAATCGTCAACGGTAACGAATCACCACCAGTATTGGACGTAGCAATTATGGTCACTTCTTTTACCTGACCAGCATCAGAAGACGATGGATGGCCATGCAAAAAGGTTGAACTGTCTTTATCCAAGCTTAACCATGAGGCGTTGCTAAGTTTTTGAACGATGCGAAACCTAACCTGGTTACTCACCGCGAAACTTGGTGCAGGCTCAATCAATTCCATTAAATTCAGGCGGTACTCATGTTCAGGCATAGCACTGGCAAGACTATAGTGAGGCCTGAAAACAGGGGTGTCGCGGTAGTTGGGGTTGACAGTAATTTTTAGATCTTGTGAAGCGGCGGTTTTGTTGCCAATGGTGGCGCTGATTGTAAAATGATACTCACCCGTTCGAGTAGGAATTCCTGTTATGGATGAAGTGGCTGAATCATAGTGCAAACCATTTTGTTCGTCGGGGATGACGTTTATTTGTGTGGGCAGCATGATGGGTGCGAGAATACTGGCGATAGTTTGTGATGGGAGTATATTCGTATATTCGCCACCACCCCTGTTTTGCTTACTACCCCAGCTCCATGACATACGCATATGAGCAACAGGGCCATGGCCGTTTTGTAATGAAGTGTAGATGTTGTTATTCACATAAAAACGCAATCGACAGCTTTGAGTATAAGATAAAACAAATGATGAAGGGCAATCACCTGGCTCCCTTGTGATGTGTATTACACCGCTTGGTACGCCGAATATTCCCTCGTTTGTACCCATGAGCTTTGTTGTTTCGCCTTTGATATCACGCGATGAATTGTAAATTTGATAGCTGAACTCTGGTTGAGACACATGAATAAAAGGCATTAGATTAAAGTTGAAGTCTGAGTTAGCCTTGGCTTGTTGAACAGGAAGAGAGGTGACCGTGGGTGTTAATGGTGAAGGTCGTTCAATGGGATTTATAGCGAAAGAAAAATGGGGGGTTGGCTCTGCCTGTGTGCACTCAGTGGAGAAAATCGCTAATACAAGTGTAATTAATACTATAATTCCATTGACTCTGGATGAGGCTTCTTTCCTGACTTCCATAACAACAACCTTTTATTCCGTAGAACTTTCCATATTTGGGGAGCGGGATGATAATCAATCATTTTATTGCCGTCAATCAGTAAGATATGTTCAACTTAATGATATTTTATGCAATTTATGCTTGTTTTTAGTCTGTTTAAGGAAAATTTAGATCTTTAGGGATCCCTTAACTGATTAATGCCGCCCGGTTCCGCAGGGCGCTGCCAATAGTATTGCCATCCAGAAATTCTAATTCCCCACCCGACGGTATGCCATGCGCCAGTTGACTAATACGCACTGGATAAGGACGTAAAAGCTCTTGAATAAAATGTACGGTTGTTTGTCCTTCGATTGTAGGACTTAAAGCGAGGATAACTTCTTTTATTCCTTCATCAACAATCAGTTTTTGTAATTGGGGCAGGCCTATATTTTCGGGACCGATACCATCTAATGGGGAGATTTTACCCATCAGTACATAGTAGCAGCCTTGATAGGCGCTACTATGTTCGATTGCAGCAACGTCACCGGGGCTTTCTACCACACACAGTGCAGTTAAATCCCGGGTTGTATTTTTACAGATCGAGCATAAGTCATGTGCAGCGTAATTGTTGCAACGTTGGCATTGACCAATATTATTCATGGCATCACTCAAACAGGATGCCAAATGCAAACCGCGCTGACGCTGGTGTTGCAGTAAATGAAACGCCATGCGCTGCGCAGATTTGGGTCCTATTCCTGGTAGACAGCGAAGAGCGTCCACCAAGCGTGATAGTGCATCCATAGAGTATTATTCTTTGTCGTCGTCTTCTTTTTCTTTCAGGAAGTCAGTTGGGATGTTCAATCCAGCGGTCAATTGACTGATTTTGTCTTTAGATGCTTTTTCAATCTGACGAACTGCATCGTTAATCGCTGCGACAACCAAGTCTTCCAGCATTTCAATGTCTTCATCCAGCAATACAGGGTTGATTTTCGCACTGATTGCATCATGACGACCATTCATGGTAATTGTAACCATCTTGCCGCCTGCTTTACCTTCGACAATCAATTGAGTTAGTTGCTCTTGTGCTTCTTGCATGCGTTGTTGCATTTTTTGTGCTTCTTTCATCAAGTTGCCAAGATTTTGATTAATATCCATAGCCATAGGAGCCTCTCTTGTAGTGGTTAACGATAATCTGATAATTTAAACCAGAGCCTTCAATCATTATAGGTCATCTTTCACCAATGAAATAGAATTTTTTACCAATTCAGCTGAAAACTCTTGTTGTAGCTGTTGAAAAAATGGGTCATTTTGCAGTGCCACCTCGGCATTGTGATGTTGTTTTTTTTGAGTTATCTGCTTTTGCAGTAGTGGGGTTGATGATACGAGCTGATCACTATTCAGGGACAATGAGATTTTTTCACTATAGTAGTTAGACAACCCTTGTTCAATACGTCCTATCACGGATGGTGTAAAAACAGATTGATGGCCTTTTTCTACGCGCAAAACAACCAAGCCCCCTGATTTACTAATAAACTCGGCATTTTCAGCGGCACTGAGCGCTAATCCATTTAAATTAAGCTTCATCAAAACATCGGCCCATATCGTTGTAGTTGTTTCTTGTGATGGCTCAGTTGAATCTACCGCGACAGCTGTATGTATCTCGACAGCTAAAGTTTCTTTGTTCTCTTCCACTACGTCCACTAAATTAACCCCGGTATCAGTGGGTTCAGCTTCGGTGGTATTTCTATATGCAAGAGCTGGCAAACACGTTTGCGGCGAAGGTCGAAATGTATACATCCGTAACATTGTCATTTCAAAGCCAATCGCCATGGTAGGAGCCAGCGGCATTTCCTGAGTTCCTTTCAGGCCTATTTGATAAAATAATTGCGAATCTTCTGGCGTAAATCGCGTGCTCAAGGCTGTGATTTCTGGTGTTGGACTAATTAAATGATGAGCGCCTGGTATGTTTTGACTTATGCTAATTTGATGCAAATATCCAAGTATTTCATCAAGAACATAACGAAAGTGTCCACCTTCATCCGCAATTTTCCTGCTGATGATTAATAGTTTCTCTGGAGCAAGTTCCGCCAGTGCATCCAGCAGTTGGAGAGCATAGTCTTGCTGTGTGTAACCCAGACTGTCTTTTACATCTTGCGTATACAAGTGATCACCACAGCTGGCAATCGCCTGATCAAGCAGACTAAGCGCATCACGCATACTGCCACGAGCAGCCGTGGCCAATAATGTCAACGCATGGAGATCATAAGGAAACTTTTCATCATCTAAAATATGTTGCAAATAATTGGAAATAACCGTGGGCTGCAGATGTTTAAGATTGAATTGCAGACAACGTGATAAGACTGTGACAGGTAGCTTTTGTGGATCTGTCGTGGCAAGAATAAATTTAACATGCGCAGGTGGTTCTTCAAGTGTTTTTAGAAGCGCATTAAAGCTATGTTGTGAAAGCATGTGTACTTCATCGATAAGATAAATCTTGAAGCGTCCACTGGTTGGGGCGTACTGTACGTTTTCCAAAATTTCACGGGTATCTTCAACGCGAGTTCTTGATGCACCATCGATTTCAATTAGATCAATGAACCGCCCCTGTTCAATAGCAAGACATGCATCACACTGCAAGCAGGGTTCAGCAGAAATACTCGGCTCACAATTCAAAGCTTTCGCCAGTAAGCGTGCTACGCTGGTTTTGCCAACTCCGCGAGTTCCAGTAAATAGATAGGCATGGTGCAGACGTTGTTGATTTAGCGAGTTGATTAACGCTTTATTAATATGATCTTGGCCGACCAGTTGAGCAAATGTACGTGGCCGCCATTTGCGTGCAAGTGCAATATAGCTCATAAGAAAATTCACAGATTGGGCGGCAGCCCTAAGAGCCACACCCCGGCGCTCGAATCAATTGTTACCGCTGCTCCCTTCCAGGCCTGACGGGGTTCACAATCTATCGTCGCGAGGGGACCAATAGGGCCACCATCGTTGAACTGCAAAGATTAACAAAAATTGAGATGAATAGCCAGAGCCGTTTATC
>JABDAB010000078.1 GCA_013289415.1 Gammaproteobacteria bacterium | reverse complement strand
ATCATGTCAGTGTTTATGATAAAGGCGCTCGAGAACAAATTGGAGAGCTAGCAACTGTTATTAATGTGGGTAAGGCAATAGAGCTGTGGGAGCGTGCCTGCAAGACAAAATGGAATCAATCTCCTGTATGGATTCACGGTGATTGTGCAATTGGAAATATGCTGCTTTTGAATGGTAGACTCTCAGCGCTTATCGATTTTGGCGGCATAGCTTTAGGTGACCCCTCTTGCGATTTAGTCATTGCATGGACTTTTCTTAAGGATAGTGCACGGGATATATTCATTCGAGAAATGGCTTTAGATGAAGATACTTGGCTTCGCGCAAAAGCTTGGGCCTTATGGAAAGCAACTTTTGAATTGTGCCAAATAGCAGATAAAAATAGCGCTGAGGCATGTATACAAAAAAGAATTATTGAAGATGTAATTTGCTAGCAGCATTAAGGATGGCCCGCGCACTTTTTGACGCAGGGTAGTCGTAACATACGACCGGCGCTATATCTCGTGTATTTAAAATTAGAAATAAGCAATGTCCAGATGAAGCCTATCAATTGGCCATTTCCGCCATTTTTGACAAATAATCTAATCTACAATGCTATACTTAACGTATATGTTCCATGCTAAGAGGTAAATGCTGTGCTCTCAAACAGATAAAGAGATTATGTTATTTAAGGAAAAATAATGTTGAAATTTAATCTTAAGGATTTTGCTTCTGTAGGGTTACCAACAAAAAATGGGATAACATTGATTGTTCAATACTTGAATAACAAATACCAATCAAATATTAATTGCCCAGTAGCATCTTATTCTTTTCAAGGACAATCTAATGAAGGCAATTTTCTACAACCAATCCCAAAATATGTAGATGCAAATAATTATGTAAAAATTAAATCGTTGATATCAGAAGCAAGAAATAAATCTAGTGCTCACTTCAATTATCGAGAGGCTTACATTCTTTCAGGTGGAAGTGGAACAGAGCAACATGCCGTTTTTATGGTTTATATTACAGAAAAAGGCAGGGAAGGAATTTTATTTAGTGATTCATTAGGTTCTAGCAAGGACATTGCAGAGAACATCCAACATGAAACGGGCATTAAAGTGTATTACACACCTCAAAAAAGACAGGCCGATATGGAGTCATGCTATATTGATGCATTAGTTTTTGGGAGAGATACAACAGGTATAGATCCTGAAACAGGAGAATATCTTATTCCAAATTTACTATCATTCTTAAAAACAGAGGCTGGTCCTTACGGTCAAACATCAGTTAAATTGCCAAATGAATTATTAAAAACTGCTCAACTCTCAGAGTTTGTTTCTTATCATAAAAACCATTCAGATAAAAAAATACATAAAGACGAGACGATAGATGAGTTTAGGTTACGGTATAGTAGAGATCAAACGAAAGGTGGCACAACAAAAAAAATATCAACTTATCTCTCTGAAAAAGGAAATAAATATACAAAAATTATGGCGATTCAATTTTATCTCAATGAAATAGAAAAAGAGCTTGGATACCCATTAAAAGATGAGGTGAAAATAAATTTCATAAAAAACGCAAAAAAAGTTATTAAAATTAAAGCTCTTCATCATTTTTCGGAAGATTTTTTGACCTCAATCTCCGAAGCATCAGAAAACCTAACATCGTCTCGCGAAATGAATCAGCTCAATAAATTATCATCTGTTACAAAAAATACAGGCCCCGATAACTGGAGTGTTGAAAAATTAGCAGAAAAATATAATTTACCTCCAGATGAGCTTCGTGTTCCATTACATAAATTAATCCAACGAGTTGATAATTCATTTCAAACGCCGCTCAAATATGACGCAAGAAAAACCAGCCTAGAAAATACTGTTTTAGATGATTTAATGCACATTACCTTCGGTTTGGCTTTTACAGAGTTTTTACTGCACTATAGACCTCATCTGTTTTCAGGGATGTTTTGTATTGAACTTGTACAAACAGCAATAGATCCTACTTATAAATGGTTTAGTGAGGGTCCACATGATGCTACCCCCTCGGGAAACTATACTCCAAGTTATGTAAACCTTATACTTGATGATGCTGTCATTATAAATCGGATGGCACAACGAGGTGAATTATATGCATTTGGTCAAAAAGATGCATACATAGCTGCCAGATTACTGACAGATTACAATCATCTTTTAAATGAAAATGAACAAAATGCACTGCAATGGGTAGTCAGTAGACGATCGCAAAACACCTCATACTTAGATGAAATGAATCGAATGCAATCAATACATGATGCTTCTATCGTTAAACTTAAAATAGAAAGATCTGAATCGTATCATAACAATAATGATGCATCCCTCTATCTTCCCTCAGAAATCGATGATGATCGATTAATCAGTATTCTAAGTGTGATAGATCAAGGCAAATTCTCTATGACAGAGAAAGATGATCGCGAAAAACTATTTTTTAATGGCGCAGAATTGATTGCGTTATTACAAATGAAAGTGCTCGATCATCAGCAAAAAAAAAATATACTCCAGATGTATATCAACGAAGGAATAGATACTTCGGAAAAAAAATTAAATTATTTGTTAACTCTGCACAAAATGGCTCAGAACAATATGATAATTCATACTGTCCTTGCTGATATTACATTGACAATTGATATTTTGATTGATTCATTAAAACAATTTTGGTTGGACAAACTGGCAAAACATTCTGACCTACTTTCTGATATTCCTATTGGTTTATATAAAGAGCGTTCATTTGTGCTTGCTGTTATGGAGAGGTATCCTGCTGCGTACGAGTTTTGTCCTAAGACATTGAGGGAGGATAAAGTATTCATATTTGAAATGATCCACAAAAATTGCGAGGTAATTCAGTTTCTTCCCGAAGCATTGCAAAAGGATAAAGATTTCATGTTCACAGTTGTTAAAGAAAATCCCGGTGCCATGTATAGCCTTCCTGAAGCATTACAAAAGGATAAAGAGTTTTTACTCTCTGTTGTTAAAGAAAATCCTGTGTTGCGTTGGCTTCTTCCAAAGGCGTTGAAAGACGATAAAGAGTTTATGCATGCCATTGATAACTTAGTAACAGATGTTCAGCCACAACAAGTCACGGAAAAAGAAATAAACAACAATATAGTAACGACAAATTCATATAAAAATATTATAAAAAATAGAACAGATAATCCAGAGTTAGAAAAAAAAGAGCCTGAGCTGAAACAACAATCAAAACCAAGTCTTTAAGCGAATTCGTTGTTTTTGGGTCTGCAATGATAAAGCTGCAAGCAGTCCAAGCACAAGTTTTCATCCATTTTCGATGGGTGGTTTCCATGCATTTTTGCCATTATTTTATATCATCTTTGCTTAATAGTTTTTCTATTTCAGGTGTTTTTGAGTTCTATATTCTGGGGGAAGGGGGATATTAAATTTTTTACATAGTGCAAAAACATCTTTAAAATCTTTATCTTTCAGATTATATCCTGTGTGAGATTGTACTTGATATTCAGGATTCAAACAGTTAATTTCAACCCCATTGATACTACCAATACCCATAAGTGATTCAACAGGATAAAAAATACCTCTCTCTGCGGGGCCGTATATTCCATTGCCATTATTGTCTATAGAAATAACATGAATATCAATTTCACGACCTGCATTATCTCCCAAAACAAAATTCCATGCGCAGGTATCATCACGGGTAATCTCACTGTAACCACGTGATTCTAATGCCTTACAACATAAAAACAGATCTTTTTGTTGAATAACGATGTCTAAATCCTGGTGAAAACGCGTTTCTTGCCCTAATAACGCATCAACCCCCCAACCACCATCTAGCCAAACTTTTATCTGCTTATGTTTAAAAAAGATGTATAGTTCTAAAACATCTTTCTGAGAAAAATATTTTGCCATAATAGCCCTTAGTGAAATACCGACCACCAAAACTAAGAAACCTCATTATTCTGAAATTCATACAGATGTAATATATTTTCTAAAAGACTCGGCGAGTGGATTAGGTTTATTGGCACAATATGATTTAAATGCCTGTAGATCAACACTCATCATTAAACGGTAACAGCCGAACGCGGTATAAATAGGTAATAATTTTTTAGCCACCTCAAATCCTCTCAATAACTGACTTTGAAGCGCTAATTCTAACCAATTTTCGAAACAAACGTTTTGAAGTTGATCATAGGTTTTATCTCCTTCTTTTACGTTATGATGGATGGTGGCTTGATAAAGGAAATTATGCAAAGAAAAAAATGGATGAGTGATCGCTATCTCACCCAAATCAATCAGCGTCATTTTTTTTGTATTTGGATTAAACAGGATATTGTTCGTATTAAAATCTGGCTGAACCAAGGTTTCCGGGATCTGATATTTGGATAATAATGCACATTGCTCTGCAACTTTTATACTTAGAGTCTGCAATATTTTCAGCTCATTGTCCGTCACACCATCGGCTTTTAAAAAAGCTGCTTGATTGATAATGTGATCATATAGTTTTGGAAATTTATCTAATCGCCAATCTGGAACGCCAAGTGCAAGAAAAGATTGTATATGATTCTCTGTCGATCGTTGAATCGTTGTAAATTCTCTAATGGCTTGGCACAATAAGTCCGGCTGAAATTCAGTTTTTTTTAGATATGCGCGCAGATTTTGCCCAGCATCTTTCATCAGAAAACAATGGAGCTCTTCGTTGATGGCGATCACAACCGGTACACTGGCATGGCATTGATGCATCAATAATTGGATAATTTGGGGATCTAAGGATATAGCCGGCGGCATTTGTTTTAAATAAACATCATATTGTGAAGTGGGTAATCGAATTATATTGGACCAAGGTGTTTCCAGCAAAATTTCAGGTGAGGGTAGTAAAGAATATCCTTTAGAGATCAGACAATCAGTCGCCCATTTGAGAATCGGTGTATGAGCATTCATAAATCCATCATCCTAATTGTCACACTAATGCCCCTTTAAGATTATTATAAATCAGGCTAACCTACCTTTCAATACGGGTTACAA
>JABDAB010000077.1 GCA_013289415.1 Gammaproteobacteria bacterium | reverse complement strand
GCCTATAGCAAAACTAACTACAATGACAATTCTAAACAATTCACAGGCGTACGAAAAGTAATTAATGTAGTAATTAGCCTATTTAGAGAACAGAACAGTAAAAAGTATGAATTAAATAATTTTGTAAGAAAGCTATCTGAACAAATTGTCAAAAATAACGGAGGCAAATCATCATGACCCTTCAAAATATAGCCGCAGATCATCCAGATCAGTTATTTCATGATTTCTTATCAGCTCACAATCACCCAGTAGATGGTCAGATAAATTGTGACACAAGCCAGTTTCACAGCATTAAATGCCCACATGGTAGCAAAACCGATGCGCGTTATAAATTTTATTCCGATGGTATCGCCTCTGGTTATTTTAAATGTTGGCATTGTGGCGTCGATGATAGTTTTTGCTGCAAAAAAAAACATGAGGTTACGCCTCAAGAATGGCAATCACATCAAGATCGTTTAGCTGCGGATAAGCTACAAAATCAGATCGAGATGCAACAACAGCACACAGAGGTTGCCAAACTAGCGAAGGCGGTATTTGCAATGGCTGATCCACACAAGGCTACAGAGCACGGATACTTAAAGTTAAAGCAGTCACAAAATTACGGGCTAAAGGTCATTGTTAGTCAGGATGAAAACACAAAACAAGCGAAATGCTATAAAGACACATTATTAGTTCCCTGCCACAATGCCAGTGGTGAACTAATGAATATTGAGCGAATTTACTATGACGAAAAGGAAGGTAAATATCAGAAACGTCCATTAACTGGAGGGGTACGTAACGGTGCGTTTTACATGATTGGCGAAGTAACGGATAAACCGGCCGTGATCCAAATGAGTGAGGGCTACAGTTCAGCCGCTATTGCACATGAGGCCACTGGCTTGCCTACTGTTGTTACATTTAATTGTGGAAACATCGTTAACGTAGCTACGATTATACGTGCTACATATCCTCAAGCGCATCTGGTAATTATTGCCGATGATGACAAATGGCATAGCGATCCTAAATTACGGCATGCAGGATTAAAATCCGCCAAGAAAGCATGTGGTGTTGTAAAGAATACAACTTACATATTGCCTGACTTCACAGTATTGGGACTGCCTGACAAGCTACTAAAGGAATCAAAACCAACCGATATAAATGATCTCTTTGTTCACCTAATGAAAAAAGGACTTAATCGAATCGAGACACTCGATATAGTACGACATCAGCTAACATATAAACCTGCACTACATAGAGAAATACTGAATGAACTAATAAAAAAAAGCACGCGTGTTAATTTTATGAAGCTGGCAGATCTTCCCGAAGATGCAAAACCCAGTAAACATCATTATCTAATCATTGCGATCGATCAAATTTTGGAGCTCGCTACAACCAGCAACTGGGGAATTTGCAAGAATCACGAATTTATTTACCTCTACAATGGTGAGTATTGGGATGTAGTGGATCTCGAAGAGTTAAGAACGTTTTTAGGTATGGCAGCCGAATCCATGGGTGTACCCAAATTTATTGCTAGATTCTTCCAATTTAGGGAGCAACTTTATAACCAATTCATGGCAATGGCTAACTTACCAAAACCAGAACAGCTTGAGCATACGATACTTATCAATTTAAAAAATGGAACCTTTGCAATTGCAGTAGATGGCGTTAGATTGAATGATAACAGATTGAATGATTTCAACCGTGCTGATTTTATGACGTATCAACTCCCTTTTAATTATGACAAAGAAGCCATGGCACCACAATTTCAATCGTATCTAGATAAGGTATTACCAGAAAATAAACTGCAACACATACTGGCTGAGTATATAGCCTACGTGTTCGTTCAGCCAAGCACATTAAAGTTAGAAAAAACACTACTTCTTTATGGTACCGGAGCTAACGGAAAATCAGTTTTTTATGAAATTGTAAGAAGTCTATTAGGTGAGCAAAATACGTCAGAATACTCACTACAAAGCCTCACTAATAATACCGGCTATTTTCGCGCCATGATCGCAAATAAACTGGTGAATTATGCGAGTGAAATAAATGGAAAATTAGAGGCGTCAATATTTAAACAACTAGTTAGTGGTGAGCCGGTTGAGGCACGATTACCCTACGGAAGACCATTTACACTTAAACGTTATGCTAAGCTAATTTTTAATTGTAATGAATTACCGAAAGACGTGGAGCAGACAGAAGCTTACTTCAGACGTTTTTTAATCATTCCCTTTGACGTGAGGATACCTGACGCGGAACAAGACAAACAACTGGCTCAAAAAATTATAGCAACTGAGCTATCTGGTGTTTTTAACTGGGTATTGCAAGGTCTTACACGATTGTTAACTCAAAAACAGTTTACTGAATGTGAAACGGTTAAGTTTGCTCGCGAGCAGTATGAACGCGAATCAGACAGTGTAAAAATATTCCTCGATGAAGAGGAGTATACCGCAAGTACAACGGGTTACATCACGATGAAAGTGCTTTACTCTCAATATCGTATTTTTTGTCAGGATGGTGGCTTTAATCCTGTTAATCAATTGAACTTCAAGAAGAGGCTAACCAGCAGTAAGATTATAATTAGTAAAAAAAATATAGGTAATGTGGCTTATTTAAGTCAAGTGTCTCTCACTAGCATATCTGACCAAACAGAAAGTGAATACAGAAACCTGTGTTAACTAAATGGTGACAAAAGTGGTGATCGTGATGACTCAATAAACATTTTATTTATGTAGTCACGATCACTATCTTATAAAAAGTGACAGTAGTGACAAACGTGATACAACAAAAAACATTTTTATTCCGATCATGAGGAGCCATAAACAAATGAGAAGGATATACAGACGAATATTAATCTCAATTAAAAGGCTGATGAGGATGACTAATAAATCCCTATCAAGTATGACACCAATTAAATAATGTACATTTCGTTCACAATATTGATAAAATAACTCAATAATAAATCACATATAAGGCCAATAAAATGAACGAAAAAAAAATGGGAAGGCCAACCAAATACACCCAAACATTAGCTGATCTAATTTGTGCGCGGATTGCAACCCACGATATAGGATTAGCACGGCTGTCGGCTAAATATGACGATATGCCCAGCAAGGATACAGTGAACGAGTGGCGGTTTAAGTATCCTGACTTTTCCGCCAAATACGCGAGGGCCAAATTATTGCAGGCTGATTTGTTGGCAGAAAGCATCGACGATATTGCAAGCGAATCCCTTACATTTACTGATACGGATGGTAATACGAGACACGACGCGGGGTTTATTGCCGACAAACGACTGAGGATCGATACTCGCAAGTGGTTGGCCTCAAAGCTCCTTCCTAGAGCTTACGGTGAGCGTGTTCAACACGATGCAACCATCAATGTAGTAAGTCATGAGCAATCATTGGCGGCGTTAGAATGAGCTGTAATTGAGCGGCTTAATGAACGGCCTGACTGTATAAAGTGGACAACTATAACTGGTGCAAGTTCGTATTGAATCCCTGTAGTTTGCATCCTGTCCAGCGCCTACGCATTCGTAACACTTGGCGTTAATGGCACAGCGTAAAGACGCAGGGTTTTCGTTATGTTTTTCGATTGGATTTCTGTACGCTGGAAGGCCAGTTTCGATTCGATTCTGTATGGTTATTCGTGCTTGTTCTATGGCTGTTAATGTCATCATTATTAACCCTTAATTCATCGTAAATCAAAGTATAATTATAAGTCTTAATGGAGCCGGATGTAACCAAGTTAATCATAAATCACCCTCTATGCGTGATCAATTTTGGCTGTAATGAACATGAGATTTATCCTGTACGACTTTTCATTATTGATCAATTAGATTGAGTGAATTTTTATCGTGGTTTCCATGGCATGCGCATAATACCTGTGATGGTTCACGAACAGCTCTTGAATCATAGTTGTGAGACCTACACGCAGTGCTGGTCGAGAAGTACAAGGAAAACGAGATTATCAGCCAGCAACTTGCGGCGGAGACTATAGAGAAGGCTTCACTATTAGACACGTTAAACAGTAATCAAAAGTTTTTCGCACCTTAGTGGGAAGACGAAACGCCGACGGTTTTTAGGTTTGTTTTAAAGAGTGCGCCCCAACCTATACCTGCTGCTGATTGGAACGCTGTTGCTTTAGCCTACTCGAATGACTGCTTATATTAGTGGCCGCATGGAGGAACGCACCATGGTTGACCGTAGGCATAGACATATTCACCCCACTGACCATTATTGTTCCAGCAACATTGACTATAATAACCCATCGCGTTCGCAGCCGTTTTTTGCTTCGATGGTTTTGCTTTTATTTTACCCAAACAAGAATCGATATTTGTGTCATTTTTATCACAAAAATTCAATATCTTGGTGGATGTCTCTGGCTTTATTACACCACCATACATACTTTTAAAGTTGGCCTTATCTTGCTCTGAAATTGCAGCAAATGAGACAATAGGCACAACCAATAACAAACTAATTAGTACCGATTTAAGTGTTAATTTCTTTATGTTCATAGTTTCTCTTTATATTAATCATCTTGAATGATTGCGCATTATATGTGCACGCGATCTATTTGTCAAATAAACGAACTGTGTGATTTAATTTCAAGCTTGTTATGCGCATTAATATCAAACTTAATATGCTGGTGAATCTATCAAATGATCGTCAATTAACCGTCGAATTTTTCGGACTAGTTCACCTATATTTCAATGCCGCACAGTAGGTGTGCTCATATTCTGCTATAGGTTACACAGGGCGTTATGTGTTTTTTTGGGGCAATAATTAGGTGTGGTTTGTTGCTAACTTATCATTAATTATCACGGAGTGGATCCACACCCATAAGAAAAACAGATTTACGCAGTTTATAGAATGGGAATTTTAACGTAACCATTTTGAATGGGATTGTTTTTGTTTTTTTTGCAACGCAATTGCGAGGGGTGTTGTGCTCAGGATTACTGCTCCGTGTTAATTTGAACTGTTTCCTAAATGGGGCTCTAGCTCAGAACCCCTAAATAGAAAAAGCTGGGTTAATGGCAGGTGGTGTTGCCGTTTGAATCACTAGAGCAATGAGTTGAGCTACCAGAGCTATCGGTACAAGTCGTGTTGCCATTAGAGTCTGAGCTACAGTAAGAGCTAGCCCAGCATAGGTTTGTTGTAAGTATTAATGCGATTATGTATTTCATGTTGTTTACTCCTTGTTAGTTGTTCGAGGGCAGTCAGGATAATGTGTGTAAATAGGACTTTTCACATTTTCCATTGATGGCGAACCATATCAAATGATCAGTAATTGGTCAATAGTTCATATTGTAATCAGTAAAATAAGGTATACC
>JABDAB010000076.1:5881-6512 GCA_013289415.1 Gammaproteobacteria bacterium | reverse complement strand
AAATCTCCAACGCCATCATAATTGACCGTATTAAAGACGACATATTTAGGCATAATTCTTTCGCATACTGATAGAGACATGCTTATAGTGTAGTACATTATATGCAATGAGATAATAGGCAGGGTTCTTTTGCGAAAGTTAAGAAAAACCGAAGTGGCTAAAAACTGTCCGGAAATTTCTGAGGTTTGCGGCTAGCCCCCCAATCGAAGAGTTTAATCCAACATGGCGCGATTTATACGAAGAAATATGTTCTTGACATGAGCATCTTCTGGATCTTCTGATCCCGCGGTCAAGCCGCGGGACGTCGGGCTTCGACAGGGCAAATGTCAACAGCCCCTAACTTCCAGCGCTTATGCAGCCATAACCATTGCTCTGGATGTGCTAGAATAATACGTTCCAATGCCTGATTATATGCGAGTGTATTACGATAAATGGATTCTTGGGTGGTGGAATAATCTTGCCAGAGAATAGGTTCGTGGAACTCGAGGACATGACGACCATTCGGAAGTCGATAACCTGCGGCAGGGACTACAGGAACACCTGTATGGCGTGAAAAACTGGCCAGGCTTCGATAAGTACCGGCTTTTTTACCAAAAAATTCTGTTGCAATTCCATCACGATTGACAAGAGA
>JABDAB010000076.1:0-5871 GCA_013289415.1 Gammaproteobacteria bacterium | reverse complement strand
ATGCATGTTGGTCAAGCACAAACACCACGGCATGATTTTTTTCTAAAGCATCACACACCTGTTGCAACGAATCTTTTTTGGGAATCACATTCAACCCGGCATTGAAATAACGTCGAAACAAAATACGTTCCAATGTTTTACTACCTAACGTTCGACGAATAAAGTGAAACTGTCCCTGAAACTGCTTGAAATTCAAAATCCCGCCAAGTGGTGCAAATTCCCAGTTGCCGAAGTGGCCTGTTAAAACCAACACACCCTTTCCCTGTTCAGCGACTTCAAGTAAGCGCTCATACCCAATTACATCCACTCGATCACACAATTGTTTTTCACTTAAAAAACGCAGCTGGATCATTTCCTTCATTGAGGTAAGTAAATGAGAGTAAAAAGCTTTGGCTAAATGAGTTTGTTCTGACGCGGTTAATTCTTCTCCAAATACCTGAGCAATATTCTTTTTAACCACCTGTAGACGATAAGGAATGCAGTGATAAATAAATTTGCCCGCTAGGGTAAGCGGCAAATTATTGATTTTTTTTGCAAGCTCACTCACAGGATTTAATAATCAAACAAGCATTCATTCCAGCAAAACCCCGATTGATTACCATTGCATAAGGTTTATTCTCATCAGCAAGATGTCGCGTTTTGCTACTCGCATTAAGCATCGAACAGTCGGGTGCTAGGTTATCAAGGTTAACAATGCCAGGCACACACTTTTCTTTTAAAGCATAAGTAGCCAACACAGCATCTAAAACACCTGATGCACAAATGGTATGTCCCATCGACCATTTGAACGCCGTTACCGGGACTTGCTGGTCGCCAAAAACGGTTTGAATAGCTTGCGCCTCACTCACATCAGATTTTTGATTCCCATTGCCATGTGCGACTAATAATCCTAAATCTGCAGGAGTCAATTGATACTGTCCCAGCGTATTTTGCATCAACGATGCCAAATGTGCACCATCCGCTTCAATAGAAAACAAACCGGACGCCTCTGTCGCAGACATGCCTCCAACAATTTCACCGTAACATACAGCCCCGCGTGCGATTGCGCTAGCCTCAGTTTCCAGAACAAGGGCAGCAGCGCCTTCTGCCATCACTGTGCCATCATGTTCGCCATCAAATGGTTTTAAATGTTGCGCACTAATCACTCCGAGTTTTTCATAATAAAATAGTGCCTGAGGTTCGGTACCCACATCATAAGCAACCACAACTGCCCGCTCAGCCTGGCCTTGTTTAATCGTGTGATATGCTTCAATAATAGCTTGCATGCCACCAACGGCGTGATTGGCAATATTGTGATTAACACCTTTGAATCCATAAGTAATGCCGGTGTAGGCCAGAACATTATTGGGCAGAATCCGCAATAACCATGTCGGATGGACTTCATCAAACAACTGCTTGGCAAACGCTTGCATATTTCCGTCAGTTTTAGCAATCAGAGGCAAGAAATCATATTGTTGATAATATTTATTACCAGGCGATCCAACAAATACGGCTGTTTCGTCATTGAAGACATCGGCTGATTCCAGTGTGTCGCGGTAATGAATTAACTGACTATGTTGCACGGCTTGAACGGCCGCGTTTATCCCCAACACATCTTGACGCGAGATCACTTTCAACAATTTGCGATCAGGCAACATTTTTGCGGGCTGATAATCTTTCAACTCCCCGCCCAGACGGTGAGTCCATGACGATAAATCCCATTGCTTGATTTCATCAATTCCACTGTCACCTGCGAGCACAGCGGCCCAAGTTTCATCTGCGGTAGCACCTGATGCCGTTAATGCACTGAGGCCCGTAATAAAAACACGATTGGTATCACTCATCGTTATCTCCTCTAAACTCAGGATGTTTGAATAGCAGACAACTATTCGAGCCACCAAATCCAAACGAATTGGACAACACAGCACCTACTGCTTTTTCACGAGGACCCTCAATCACATAATCCAAATTACAATCTGGATCAGGTGTTGTTAAATTAGCGGTCATGGGTACTCGTGCATTTTGAATGGATAAAACTGAAATTACCGCTTCCAGAGCCCCGGCCGCCGCAATCAAATGCCCGGTTTGGCTTTTTGTTGAACTAACGGGTATTTTGTATGCCCCATCGCCAAAAACTGCCTTAATTGCGTTGGTTTCACTTAAATCATTCATTTTAGTTGAGGTACCGTGCGCATTAATATAATCCACTTCAGACGGTTTGACTCCAGCATCCTTGAGTGCTCTCTCAATAGCCTGAATGGCACCATCGCCATTCGGATGAGAATCCGTGATGCGATAAGAACTTAACGTATTCCCTTCTCCGGCCAATTCAGCATAAACACGTGCACCGCGCGCATGTGCGCTATCCCATTCTTCCAGAATTAAAAACGCAGCACCTTCACCCAGAACAAAGCCATTACGCGCTCCATCAAACGGACGACTTGCCGTGCGCGGTGAATCATTGTATGTTGACAGCGCGCCCAGTAAACAAAAACTGGATACTCCCAGCGGACTAACCATCGAATCAAATCCACCCGCCAACATATAATCAGCATCACCACGACGGATCACGTTCAAGGCCAAACCAAGCGCCTGTCCACCGGATGCACAGGCCGTGTGAACGGATGTAGCATAACCTTCAATACCAAATTGTTGAATCAATAAGGACAACCCAGTATTGGATGTTGTCTTGCCAAAATCAATCAACTGGTGAAATTCTCTGGATTCAGCCTGTAACCGCACCCAGTCCACTGTGCCATCAACTGCGCAGGCATTCTGAAAACGATGTAAATATTCAAATTCGGAGGTCATCATGCCACTGCCTGCGACCACGCCCCAACGATGGGATGTTTGCTTGGTGGGAGCAATACCTGCATCGGAAAAAGCTTGAAATGCTGCATCAAGAGCATACTGGCTAAGCGGCATAGCAAAACGATTATGTTTAGTTGACAGCGCGACAGCTGGCGTAAATTGTTTGACTTCCGCAGCAATTCGCGCAGGAAAGGCACTGGCATCAAATTGTTTGATTTCAGCAATACCAGACTGCCTTGCCATCAGATTGGTCCACGTGGATTGCACATCGTTTCCCAACGGGGAGACAACGCCCAGGCCGGTAATCGCAACACGTCGTTTTGTTTTCATTATGAATTACCTCTTGAGGTCATTACCACATCCAGAACACAAACCCGCTTTCCATCAACTTCACTTCTAAAATTCAAAATCAGTTCATTCGCGTCGTGAGATTTGACCTTGACATATGACTTCACGACATCTCCTGGATGAACAAAGTCATTCATTTTTATTTTACGTAGTTCCTGAACTTGATAGTGCTGGGGAAATTGCGATCGCGCTACAAATTCCCGCGCCAGATTTAACTTGCACTCTAGCAATACGGTCAGGGGCAAGACTGGTTTGTTGGGAAAATGGTCGGGAAACCAGGGTGCTGCTTGCGAGATGTGTTTTTCAGCGCTGAGCTGCACGCCAGGTTCACTGGAAAGAATTTGATCGAATGTCATTTCGATACGTTGCGGCGTGAAAGGCGAGCGGCCGCTCGCCCCTACAAGCCCTTCTACAGACCAATCACCAGGATGATTAATGTCTTCAAATTGTCTGCGAACCAAGACAGGATCAATAAAATCTTCCATCGGCAATAAAGGACCCAACGCACCGTCAATGGTAAATACAATATCCTCACCAACACGGGCAACACTGTGATATTGCACAGCAGCATCATCCAGAACATCAATAAACGATTCAAGCAATAACGTTTCGCCCACATAAGCCGGGCGATGCAGGCGTGCACTGGACACCACGCCAGCAACTGGCCGTTGCGTAAACTGGTTACCATGCATCACATTCCAGGCAGCCAGTTGCCCAAGGGTTTCACCAACGAGTGACGGCATAAAACACAACTTGCCCTGCTCATCATGACAAAGGTACGCATCATCTTGAGTAATATGCTTTATGCCCCGAACAACTTCGCCTGGAACCGAATGTATAATTCTGTCAACAAATAAAAAACGCATCATTTTTCAACAGGCCACTGCTTCACACATTTTTTTCTCACTAACAGCAGCAACGATCAATTTGCAGAATGTTCCAACGGTAAACAATTGTGGAATTTCGTTCAATTTCATGTTGGTTTTAAAATGCTCGACAGGCACTTCACTAAGATAGTTCCTCAAAGCAGCCGTACCAGCCTCTGTCAGCACGCCACCTTTTTCAAATTCAGCCTCAGACAAATCACCACGAGCATTTTTTTCAAGCTGACCGCGTGGGATTTTAATACCAAACTCTTTTTCAAGTTGAAATACCAGATCAAGAAAATCAATGGATTCAGCACCCAAATCAACAATCAGACGGCTATCCATCGATATTTCATCTTCATCAATAACCAAAACATCAGCAACAATTTCTCTGACTTTAGGATAAACGCTCTCTACATGCATGTCACAACTCCCCAGAATAACTCATTTCAAAATGCCAAGAATTGTACCATGAATTTTATTTTCAATTCTACAGGGTGCAACTCTCACATAGGCAAATTTATAGCGCGACTTGGCGAGCGCAGCCCCTAATGTCCGGGACGACAGCATCTAGGTTCATTACCTTTTCCTCTGCGTCAAAAATTTATCCAAATTATTAGCAAATCGCTGAATCTCTTTAGGCCCAAATTTAGCAGGACCACCAGAAATCATTCCACCACCCCGCAAGGTCTCATTTAGATTACGCTGACCGAGCAATTGTTTAATATTGTTTTCAGAATATAACTCGCCTCTGGGATTAAGCGCCAAGCCGCCTTTTGTGACCACGTCATCAGCCAGAGGAATATCCGCCGTAATGACTAAATCTCCTGGCTGCATGTTATCAACAATGTGCCGATCAGCTACATCAAACCCGGCACCCACCTGATTTCGCTTGATAAAAGGCGATGCTGGCGTATTCAGTGCATGATTTGAAACGACGATTAATGGTGTTTGAGTACGAATAGCCGTGCGAAACAAAATCTCTTTAATCGGTTTGGGACACGCATCTCCATCAATCCAGATTTGCATCCTAGCCAATCACACTATAACCGGCATCCACAAACAAGGTATGTCCTTTGATCATCGCCGCTTCCGGTAAACACAACAGATATACCGTATCAGCAACATCCTCGGGTGTTAATGGACGTCCAGCCAGTGACGTGGCCTCAAATTCTTCCAGCAATTGCTCGCGATTGGGAAAGTGTTTTAATGCGTCAGTATCTACTACACCTGCTGATACTGTATTCGCACTAATACCAAATTCGGCCAATTCAAGACTTAATGAACGAACCAGCGCTTCAAGAGCAGCTTTTGAGGCACCAATAAACGCATAGTTAGGTATGGCTCGGTGAGCACCCAAGCTTGATAAAGCCACAACTCGACTGCCTGGCGGCATCATCGGACGGCCCTCACTAACCAAATGATTCAATGCCAACGCATTAGTTTCCATACACCAACGCCAGTGTTTGGTTGACATTTTTAGGGCGGATTTCAATACTCCACTGGCAGCATTACTGATCAGGAAATCAAGCCGGTCAAAATGCTCACGGAATTGCGTGAACATGTCTTTAACGGATTGATGGTCAGCAACATTAGCCTGAAAAGCCACTGCACGTCGACCCAAGGTCTTTATTTCATCGACCAGCAAAGCCGCTTCGTCAGAGCTATTATAATAAACAATAGCTATATCACAGCCAGATCTCGCCAGTTTCAGTGCAGTAGCTTTGCCAATACCACGCGCACCACCAGTAATCAATGCAACTTTATTTAACAATATCAAACTCATTTAGTTAACCCGTATTTAAAAAATTGAATGAAATTACCGTGAATATGTAATTCTGTCAATTCCTCAGGAACTAAACAGGGC
>JABDAB010000075.1 GCA_013289415.1 Gammaproteobacteria bacterium | reverse complement strand
TGCTGATCCGCCATAACTGACCAAAGGCAGCGGGATCCCGACGACGGGTAATATGCCCATCACCATGCCGATATTCACAAATGCGGAAAGAAAAAATGTCATCGCAAGGCTCGTCGCGAGTAAGCGGGTGAAACAGGTTTGTGCGTGGCGGGCAATGCTTAAGCTGCGTAGAGAAATTAATGCCACCAATACAATTAGGATAAAACAGCCTACAAAGCCAAACTCTTCACCACATACGGCAAAAATAAAATCTGTGGCATGCTCTGGTAAAAAATTAAGGTGAGATTGACTACCGGCTAACCAGCCTTTACCAAATGCCCCACCGGATCCGATAGCAATTTTGGATTGAATAATATGATAACCTGTGCCCAATGGATCATGTTCGGGGTTTAATAAGGTAATAATGCGCTGTTTTTGGTAGTCATGCATCACATGCCAAAGCAGAGGGGCAGCCAGACTGATTGCTATAGTAATGAACAGCACAATGCGCATGCGGATTCCAGCCAAAAATACGACACAGAGTCCTGCCGCGATGACCATAATTGCAGTACCCAAATCAGGTTGTTTGGCAATTAAAATGGCGGGGATAAAAATATACAGGGCAGTAATGAGCAGGGACTTCAAATCGATGGGTAGCGTTTTACGATCCACATACCATGCAGCCATCATGGGAACGGCCAATTTCATGATTTCCGACGGTTGAAAGCGAAAAAAGCCCAAATCAAGCCAACGCTGTGCTCCTTTGCCGATTTTGCCCATGACCATCACCGCCAGTAGCAGTGTCAAGCCTATAGCGTAAATCCATGGGGTCCATATCTTGTATTTATGCGGTGGAATAAAGGCAAATACCATCATTACGCCAAGGGCTAGTAGCAAGCGCATGCCTTGTCGCAAGATCATACCCATATTTTGATTGGATGCACTATAGAGAATGAGTAGACCAAATCCAATTAATAATAACAACAAACCCAACAAGGGCAGGTCAATGTAAAATGATTTACCTGTAAATCGATACATTGGACGTGATGTGCTGATTTTCATGGTTCTTTTAACTCAAAGTAGGCATCCATCACCTTACGGGCAACATAGGATGCAATGGTATCATTTTCTACCAACACTGCGATCGCAATTTCGGGTTGTTCAACTGGGGCAAATGCAATAAACAGACTGTGATCACGCAAGCCTTCAGGGAGATTTAAATAATGTTTTTTGTCATCCTGGCTCATGCTGAACACTTGTGATGTCCCTGTTTTTGCAGCGACAGAATAGGGGGCATTGCGTCCGAATCGATAGCCTGTGCCTTCATTGTTGGTGATAACTGAGTGCATGGCATCGGTGACAATATCCCAGTTCTCAGTATTTTTTAACTGGATAGGATATTCTTCAACCGGTTTAAAATGATGCGTTTTACCATGGTCATCTACTGATTTGCTCAGTAAATGCGGACGAAAACGTCGTCCATGTTGACTCATTGAAGCAGTCGCATTCGCCAGTTGCAGGGGAGAGGACAGCATAAAACCTTGGCCAATCGATGTAATCAAGGTATCGCCGGGGTACCATGGCAGATTTTTGCTTTGCCGTTTCCAGTGTGGGCTGGGTACAAGACCCGGAGCTTCTTCATTGAGGTCAACATGGGTTAGCTGTCCAAAACCGAATTGTACTAACATGTCTTCAATCGCGGATATCCCCATTTTATTACCCAATTGATAAAAAAAGGTATCACATGATACGGTAATGGCTCGTTTAACACTGACAACGCCATGCCCTTTACGTCTCCAGTCCCGGTAGGAATGGGAAACATTGGGCAGTTTATACCAGCCGGGATCGTAAATACGGGTGTTGATGTTAATCACCTCTTTGTCCAATCCTGCGATGGCGATAAATGGTTTTACGGTTGATGCCGGTGGATAGAGACCGCGTACGGCACGATTGTATAATGGTCTGTCATGAGCATCCGATAACACTTTATAATCGACGTTACTAATCCCGTTAACAAATAAATTAGGATTGAAACTGGGTGAGCTGGTCATCGCCAGTATATTACCATTGTTAACATCCATGAGGACAACAGCCCCACGTTTATCCTGCAATGCCTCATAGGCAACCTGTTGTAATCGTGAATCAATGGTGAGGTACAGTTTTGAACCTGAAATGGGTGCCTGTTTTGTTAAAACATGAACGGTTCTGCCGCTCACGTCAGTTTCTACCTGTTGATAACCTACGTCCCCGTGAAGCTTGTCTTCGTAAAATTTCTCAACCCCTGCTTTTCCAATAAAGTTGGTTGAGCGATAGTTCGTGCTGTTGACACGTTGTAATTCCTGGACGTTTATTCGTCCAACATAGCCCAGCAAATGAGCGGTTGTTTCGGCTAATGGGTAATAGCGCATAAGCCGTGCCTTGATGCTGACTCCTGGAAATTGGTACTGATTGCTGGGAAAAATGGCCACTTCATCCTGAGTCAGCTTTAATTTGAATGGAATAGGAGCGTAGGCATGATTTTGATGGCGGGCACGCTCAAAACTTTCAATGTCATCACGGGTAATTGACGGCAATAAATCTTTTAGCCTTAGTAGCGTTCCAGTCAGGTTTTTAACACGCTCCGGTATAATTTCAAGCACATAAACAGGAATGTTTTCCGCCAAAACCACACCGTTTTTATCAAAAATGATACCTCGAGGAGGTGCTATGGGAATGATGCTCATTTGATTTTTTAATGATAGCGTCGCATAGCGTTTATATTGTGAAAATTGAAGATAAGCAAGGCGCAGAATTAAAACCAGAGAAAACATGATTAGCAACGCAACCAGTAAGCTCAGGCGAAAGTGGTGAAGCCGTGATTCAACACGGTCATTTTGTACATCCCTGTTCACGCGCATGTGCAGGATTACTCAGTTCGTTCTTGCCACAAGCTTTCCAAATTATATATTGCTCGGGTTTCAGGTTGCATAACGTGGAGAATGAAATCACCGAAATCAACCAATGCCCAATCACCACCTTCAAGGCCAGTATGGTTCATTGCAGGTACTCCGGCATCTTTCATATGTTCCATGGCGTAAGTAGCGATAGCTTTAACATGACGAGAAGAGCGACCACTACAGACAATCATATAGTCTGTGATTGTGGTGTGTTTGCTGACATCAATTACAGTCACGTTAATGGCTTGTATATCTTCGAGTATCTGAAGCAGGGTGCTTAACAGCGGGTTTGTATCTTGCATATTATGGGTATCAACTCAGTCAAAAGGTCAGGATTATTCGGATCGGGCAAAGTATAGCAGTGTTTGTAGTCATATACAAAACACCCAGCGTGATCGGCACATCCGTTAAACCTGGAAAAAGCAGTTGAATCTATACTGCCTTAATTTAGTCTATGATAAACTGGCTTTACTCAGTTTAAAATGCGAGCCCATATGTCAGTAATACAAGCTAATCATCCGCCTTCACTCCGCATCTTTTTTACTACAGAGCTGTGGGAGCGTTACGGCTTCTATGTCATTCAGACGTTATTAGCACTCTATCTGGCATTGCATTTTAAATGGCCGGACAAACAAGTTTATGCCTTGGTGGGTTCTTTCACTGCTCTCACTTATCTCTCACCCTTGCTGGGTGGATGGATAGCTGATCATTTGTTGGGTCAAAAACGTACTATCCTGACTGGTGGGCTGGTGTTATTAATCAGCTATCTGGCCTTGAGCTTAACGGTATCGGATCACGCTTTGAACTGGTCACTGGCAGGCATTGCTGTGGGGACGGGGTTGCTTAAACCGAATATTTCAGCTTTGCTTGGCAATGAATATCCGTCAGGCTCTCCCCATCGAGAAAAGGGATTCATTATATTTTATATGGGCCTGAATGCCGGTATTATTTTAGGCACGATCTTGCCTGGTTATTTGAATCAGCAGTTTGGGTGGCCTGTTTCATTTATGAGTGCGGCAATGGGCATGGTGATGTCCATCGTGATTTTTTCATTTGGTATTTATCGTTATCGCCTCCAGGATTATCATCCCTACACCTTTCAATTTAATAATATTCTTCTGGCAGCAGGGCTCTGTTTTCTGTTATGGCTATCTTCGTTTTTCATTTTTGATTATCCAGCACTGGCAGATGCTGTGTTTTGCGGTGTGGCTTTAGTTTCAGTGGGGTATTTTGTTTACTGTGTAAAACGTGAAACGGCAGTTCAGGCACGACAGACGATTGTAATCGGTTTGTTATGTCTAATATCGGTGGTTTTTTGGGCTTTTTATTTCCAAATGTTCTTGTCATTTTCGTTATTTATTGTCCGTGTAGTGCAGCCAACGTTATGGGGCACACTTTTCCCGCCTCCCTATTACGTCGGCATACAAAGTATTGGCACAATTATTCTGGGGTTTGTTCTGATGCGTAGAAAAAACAAGTTGAATCAGACGCAACAGGGGATTAGTACAGGGAATAAATTTGTAAGCGCCATGATCCTCATGACCCTTTCCTATGGGCTGGTCGTGCTGGTTTGTCATGGGACTTTGCCAAACAGTTTGTTATCCCCATTATATATTATCCCGTCATACCTTATTATCTCTTTAGCAGAAATGTTATTGTCTCCTGTTGGTTTATCAGCCGTCACGATGCTTGCTAGCCGTAAGAAAGTCAGCACGTTAATGGGTATTTTCCTGGCTTCTTTAGGTGTTGGTGGTTTTTTATCAGGAAAACTGGCCTCGTTAACGGCCATTCCATCGGGTGAATTATCAATCATGGATTTAAAGGCACACTACGCTACTGCGTTTAGCCATTTGTTGTGTGTTTTGGTGGTGGCTACACTGCTTTGTATGGTATTAAACTATTTTATCAGGCGGTTAATGAAAGTTATATAAAATGTAGGGTGGGCAAAGGGAGTCAGCGGTGGACGTGCCCACCAGATACAAAGCGATGATTTTGTAAAAGGTGGGTTACAACAGCCCCTAAGCAGGCTCTGTATTATTATCATCACCAGTAAGAAGCAGATCTTTAAGAGCATGGGAAATTTCCAAATTAAGATCACTGATAATGATTTCTTTTCTGTTTACATCATTAATAACACACCATAAATTCAACCCATATAATTCAAACAAAACAATCGGTTGATAGGGTGGTTCCTGGATTACATTTGGATTTTTAGTGGCAATATCGAGTAATAATTGTTTAGCTACGTCAAGGTCACGGTTTTTTTCCAAGTGAACGGCAATGTTTATTCGAGATAACACATTGTTGCTAAACGTAAAATTGGTGATGACTTTGGTGATAATCTCTGAGTTTGGAATGATGACATCTGAATGAGATAAGGTATGTAATTGTGTTGATAATGCCCCAATTTTCCTTATAAAACCTTCATTTCTATTGCGCTCACCCACTTCAACATGATCACCTATTTTAATGGGTTTATTGATCATGATAACCAAGCCACTGATAAAGTCTTTCGCAAAACTTTGTAATCCAAAACCAAGACCCACCGATAAGGCGCCTGCAACAACAATAAGATTTTTAAGATTAAAACCGGCAATGTGTAAGGCTGCTAATATACCGACAGTAAACGAAAGATATTGAATCAGTGCGAACAACATGATTTGAGTATGTTTTTCATCATGCGTCAGCTTTTTTCG
Organism: Gammaproteobacteria bacterium; assembly: GCA_013289415.1. Classification (GTDB taxonomy): domain Bacteria; phylum Pseudomonadota; class Gammaproteobacteria; order Legionellales; family Legionellaceae; genus DDPF01. Next base: position 906 of record JABDAB010000075.1, on the reverse strand, counting down.
TATAATATAGGTTGCCAGTGCTCTGCCTGCTAATACGATAATACAAAACACTGTAGATGCTCTCAATAAAAGGGTGGGTCGGATAGTGGCGCCGAAAATGGACACACCATCATGTATTTTACTGACCAGAGTCAATATTTGATAAGGTGTAATCCCCCATATTTCTATTATGGTAAATATTCCGAATGTGATAGCAGGAAGAGTGAGGACTAATCGCATAAGATATAATTCGGTCAACTTGTCGTCAGCATTTAATCCCACTAAATAACGTAATTTTTGTGACCAAACCTGGTTGGGATTGCTTAACATAAAATAGGTTCTCTTAAAAAATTTATTCGCATCCAGTATGAGTATTATTACGCCGGCTGTTAAGATTAGGTTGGGTATTAATACTATTGCAAGATAATGATATCCACACCAGGCAGCGATGATGCTTGATAGACAAATGATTTTCAAAGCAAACTCAGCTTTTTTACGATAATTGGTAGCCACCCAATACTTTAAAAACGTCAAAATTAACCAGAAATAAGCCAGATTTAACAGGGTGATGTATAGAGTGTCCAATAATGCAAAAAACTCAGATGAGAGGGACAGGGCGCCTACAATAATGTAGATGGTATACGCCAACAGAACAATCGTAGCCATGATGAACACGCGTGTCTGTATCGTGACCACCATCTCTTCAGTCAGCCATGGTTTTAGCCCTGTCATACAAGTTACAACAAGCTTAAGGACGAGGATAATATAAGTGGCATAAATAAAGTTGACAAATGCTAGTGGGATCGATGCATTTTTAAAAAATAAAAACTGGAGTACCATGACATAGAACGTGGTGATAAGAGCGATAATAAATTGAAAGAAATGCAGGATTGAAAAAGATGGATCTCGTTTCATGCCGATAGTGAA
>JABDAB010000074.1 GCA_013289415.1 Gammaproteobacteria bacterium | reverse complement strand
TTAGATAATTTGGCAACCATGTTTATTTATACTGTTAATCAATACTCGGTGGATGTTAAAAAGCAGGCTGAGACTTTGTTACTAATCCATTCCCTTTCCCCAGACGAACAAAAGAAAGCGTTAGCTAAACTTATCCGAGTTTATACAGATAAAACTATCAATGAAAATCAATCTTTTAAGACCATCAAAAATTTCGTGTACTCAACCATTTTGCCTCCTGATCGCATTGAGCGTGTGGCTAATGAGCTGGATAGTCAAGAAGAGCAAAAAATAGTTCAAACACAATTTACTTGGCAAGCCGTAGATGAATACGCTGACACCTACCGACCATTATTGCGTGCGTTATTAAAAGTCTTGGTTCTTGACGGCCCTCAACACAAGTCTGTTCAAAAAGCATATAATTTTTTACGTGATCTTCTGAAGCAAGAGCAATCATTGTCAAAAACGCCGTTTGATAAATTTCCACTGCAGTTTATAAATAAAAGAATTAGCCATTTTATTTATGACACGGATAATAAAACTATAAACATAGACCGCTATGAATATGAGTGTTACCAACAAATTGGAAATTATCTCAATGGGCGATCACTTTATCTAAGCGATAGCATCAATTATCAGTCATTAGCGGATGAGTTACTTACCGACTGGCAGGTTAACAAAGTTACTATACTCAAAAAAATTAATAAACCATTATTAAATCAACCGCTGAGTGAATTCATTGAAAAAAATGCCAAACCACTCGATGAAAGAATCATGGCAGTCAATCAAGCTATTACAACGGGTGATAATCCATATGTCAAACTCAAACAGGCCAAGGATGGCGCTACCATTTGGACACTACCCTATACAAAAAAGTCGCTTGAGCTAAACAATCCATTTTATGAAAAATTACCTGCTATCAGTATCATTCGCATCCTACAGTTTGTTAATCAAAAAACTCAATTTATGAAAGAGTTTACTCACATCAAGCCTCACTACGCTAAGTCTCAACTAGATGAAATTGCAACTTATGCCTGCCTTATCGCAAATGGCACTAATTTAGGAGTTTTTAAAATGGCTAATTTGTGCGACCTAAATTATGCCAACCTTCAAACAACAGAAAAAAATTATTTACGACTTGCCACCATTCGTGCAGTCAACAATGTCGTTAGTAATGCCATTGCGAAATTGTCCATTTTTCGTCATTGGGATTTGTGCCCTAACTCTTTACACGCCAGCTTAGATGGACAAAAATTTATTACTGAATGGGATAACATCTTAGCACGGTATTCACAAAAATATTATGGTTTTGATAAAGGGGTAGTTGCATATTCATTGATTGCCAATCACGTACCAATTAACACTAGGATTATTGGCGCTAATGAGCACGAAAGCCACTTCTTCTTTGATTTAATTTACAATAATACTTCTGAAATCCAACCCGATATTTTTTCAACGGATACAGAGGGAAGCAATCAGCTTAATTTTCTATTGCTGCACTTGATTGAGCGTTTATATGCACCGCGCTATCGATCATTGAGAGACAAAAGTGATTCCATTATTTGCTTCTCAAACCCAGCACAATTTGAAAATTGTTTAATCAAACCTGATAAAAAATTAAATGAGAAGTTAATCCTCTCCGAGGAAGATAATATTCAGCATATTTTTGCCTCCTTATTGATGGGAGAAACCAAGCAGAGTAACATCGTTACAAAACTAAGTTCACAGCAATTTGCCAGTCGAACCAAGCGTGCATTATGGGAAATGAATGCCATATTAATGACGAACCATATTCTTAATTACATTGGTGATTTGACATTTAGACAAGCAATTCAAGGGTCTCTTGGGCGTGGGGAGGCATACCACCAGTTGCGCCGCCATATAGAAAAGGTCAATGGCCGACATTTTCGAGGCACGAATGAAACCCAAATTTCAGTATGGAATGAGGCCGCTAGATTATTGGCCAACTGTGTGCTGTATTATAATGCATCGATGCTTACTCGTTGGATGGAGCAATGTGATCGTAGAGGCGAGGTTAAAAAAAGTCAATATATTAAACAATTGTCGCCGGTTGCATGGACCCATGTTAATTTTCAAGGACGATATGAATTTTTATCAACTGACGAGGAAATAAATATGGATGAGTGGTTAGAGATGATATCCATTAACGAGACCGATTTTAAAAAGAAACAATAAAGAGATCGATTGCTGATTATTCAGACCAGACTCTTTGGAGGGGCTTCTTAAATCCCCCCTAATAGATTGGGTGGGGTACCTATGTATCTATCTGACGAAGGAAAAGCACGCTGGAAAGATGCCATTGACAGAAACATTGAGTTCAAGCCATTTAAAAATCTGGAACATCTTCGTTCCTACATGACTGAAGAACAAATAAACACGTTAAACACCAAATTGGACAAACGCGCACATTTCTCCAAATTCACAGTACAGGTTGTTGTTTCCGAACCTATAATCAAGACAATAACCTCACCAGAGGTCATCATAGCCGTTTCGAACGTTGAAACATCACATGCGGTAGAACAAGCAGAAGAAAACTTTAAGATGGCTCAAAAACAATTCAATACTAATTTAAATACACTCCTGGTTAATACGTCTAAAACAGATAAGGAAATATCTTCTGGCAGTCCTGATCCTGTAATTACTTTCAAACCGGTTAAAGTCATCCAGTCAACATTGCAAAAACCTGTGGAAAAAATGGATGAAGCTATTGCCGTTATCGTTGATCATCAAGGGTCTGAACACCTGAACTCCAAAATTCAATTATCAATTCAGCACGCAGAAACAACTAATAGAATATTGGTTGAAAGACTAGGTGTCGCACTGCCTGTTTTTTCAAATAGCACAGATAGCACCAAAAAAGAGATAAACGATTATTTAGCCAGATTGAGCATGTGTTCAAATAAATTTCTTGAAAAAATAAAACCTTTATTTTGGGCCGATAAGTGGGATAAGGCAACCAAACAACCTATACCAAGATCAACTACACCGGACGAGTTTTTGAAGATCAGGGAAGAAGATAAAAACACGTTTAATCAATTATTGGAAACCTATAAAATAGAATACAGGGAAGTCATTGACGGGTTTGAAGCATTTCAAGAAACGTTACTACCGCGATCCAGATCCGAACCTCTGCTTGATTTTCTAACAGACGTGTTGGAGCAAGTGAACTCACTGATCACATGGACTACAGAAGCAGAGTTTACTCAGGCTAAAACTAAAGAAAAAAAGCATTTCATAAAGGCTTCGGAACAAACCGCATTGAAGGAAGAGATTACTCAACTTCGCTCTATTGGGACAAAAATTGGTGATTTGCCACCACTGAATGACTCGGAAGTTAAAAATGAACCGTGAGCGTAAGGGCAAAGACATGTGTGCTTTAATTGTTTCCAACCAATCAGAAATCTCGTCTTTGCTAGCACTTGGCCCTTGTGGACAAACAACAGAAAAGAACTTTGCACAGACATCCGCCCTTCTCCCCATGCCTGGGGAGAAGGTCATTTAAGTGAGTATAGTTGCCACTCAACAATCAAGATAGTGATCATTATAGCAAATCATTGCGTAACAGCCTCGCTTTTTGAAGATAATTATCTGGTATTTCCCAATATTTATCTAGCGTAAAAAGCCAATTTTCGGTATGGGGAAATTTTTCACTCGTCATTAGGTAAGTGGGTTAGAGGGTTAAAGCCCGAGAACAACGAACTCCATAGGATGCAGTGACCTTATTATCGGCGGACTGAGCGCTGCCAGTGGACAGTAAGTTCTGGAACCACGCGGAGTACTGGGGGGAGCTAGAGGTCTCGGTAGAACTCCAGTAAAGTTGAGCATTAAAATTAGTGACAATACTCGTGGTTACCAATAGATTTTGAATGTTGGCGGTGTTTGTGCATGCTTGTGAATTTATAAGCTTGGGATAATTGCCTGCCCCCACACCAGTGGAGCCGAATGGTCCTAATTCACATACGGAAGGCAAATACCAATCGGTGTAGCCATTGCTAGTAGCCTTACAAAGATTAACAGCGTTACTAGCCGCCGCTCCGTAATAAATAGACACGTTATTAGTCGCGCATGCTCCATCGTTGACAGCATTACAATTAAGCTGGCCTGTAGTTAATGTGGCAGGGTATACAGATGATGCATTAGGGTTCGGGCTTCCAATAGTCGATGCGTCATCAATCCCCCAAATACTGACGGCACTACTACTCCAATTAATACCGCTGCTTTGGTCGCCCAGCGTGACCACTGTACCACCAATGCTGCTGGTCGTGGGTGTTGTATCGTCTATTGAGAAAAGATAGCCCTCTTGATACTGGCAACCATATCCCAAAACCACAACATTGGCAGTGACGGTGTCGCTATTACTGTCCGTTACTGTAATAACACTGGACGTAGGTGCTATACCGGTTGTGCATAAAGCGCTTCCCGGTCCTGAAGTTACTGTTGAGCCGGGAGTTACGGTAATCGTGCAAATCCCAGCATTTGCAAGCACCAGTCCGGAAGCGCACGCATTAACTTGTGATGTGTTTACAGTTGTGCCTGATGGAAGGCTGGGAGATGGTGTGCTCACCGAACTAATGGTCACAGAACTTCCAGAGTTATTTGTGATGGTAATGGTTCTTGAGGCGCCACTTCCGAGTCCTGAGAGTGCCAGATTAGCTGGGCTTGCAGTCAGTGTTGATTCTGGTGTCACAGAGCTTGAATATGCGGCAGGACCCGTTCCATTGGCGTTGCTGGCAAAAACTGTAAATGTATAAGGCGTTCCATTGGTGAGGCCACTACTGGTACATGATAAACCCGATGCGGAAGACGTCGTGCATCCTGCGATCGAATACACCGCGCTGGCTGTTGTCCCGTACCTTACAGTATAACCCATAATTGTAGCGCCTCCTGTATTAGCCGGTGGATACCAATTGACAGTGACTTGTCCATTGCCGGGGATTACCGCGACATCTTGGGGTGCCGCTGGAACCGTCGCTGTCACTGTGGTAACAACCGATTGACTAAATGAGGCTGAGGTACTATTTGCAAAACTTCCTGCTCCTGTATAAGTTGCAACAATGGTGTAGGTACCTGCCGCAAGAGATGAAGTTGTACATGTTGCAATGCCTGAAGTCACTGATTGGGTCGTACACCCACTGACGCCACTGAAACTAACACTCCCCTCACTTGGTGCGCCACTATCTGAACTCACTTTAGCACTCAATGTGACAGAAGTTGATGCAACACTTGGGTTTGATGATGAATAAACCACGGTTGTTGTAGGAGACAACGTGAGTGCGCCAGCCCCTACTAACGAGACGGTTTTGGCTTGGGACTGGCTGGCGGAAAACAGGCAATATCCATTGGAACTTGGGGTGCAATCCACCGCAGAATTGTCCAAGGTATACCCTGGCGTGTTAATTTTAATCCCAATAAAGGGATAGACATGATTCGGGATAGAAGCACTTATGGTTAAGGTTAATGCAGAAACCGTATAGTTTTGGCAACTCAGTGCTCCTTTGCCATTTAAGCACAGCGTGATGTTCACGTTGGCAGGTGTGCCCGTAGCTGACACATTAAACAATTCACCACTTCCTGCAAATGCATTTCCCATCAGCAACAACGTTGCCAATGCCCATGTCGCTACCATCCGTTTTATCATGAGCATAGTCCTTTATAAAATAAGCTGTTAGATTAAACCGTGATGGCGCACATCACTGCATTGGCATGGTTCGTGCCTGTATTTAACGTGAACAATAATTAAATGATCTCGCCTGAAAACACAATTACAATCAGACTACTCAAAACCATTTGTCCTGTCAATTTTTGTGTGCTGCAGGTAATGATGCGTGATTAACACGGATACAAATCTCTTGGCATTCAAGCGATAGTATCGCAAAAAGACGCACGTCAGAATGACATACTTGGGGAGTTATATTGAATAATTTGCTACAATGTTTCTATTTAATTTTCAATATTATATTAAATAAGGAGTAAACATGATAATTCGGCTTATGGGAGGATTACTAAAGGAGTTACCTGATGAAATTAGTGCCATCTATGAGCAACTTACTAAAGGACAACATCCCGGGGCATTTTTACTCACCTGCGCTGATTCACGTGTAATGCCGGAATTAATGACTCAAAGTAAACCAGGTGACATGTTTACAGTTCGTAATGTTGGAAACATGATGCCAGAATATCGCACTGATTATGTGCAATCAGAGCACAGCATATCGCCTCCAAGCGAAATGGCTGCTTTAGAATTTGCAATAAAGGCTCTCGATGTAAAAAATATTATCGTTTGTGGTCATTCAGATTGTGGTGCCATGAAAACACGTATTCATCCTCATTCAGAACTTTGTATCACCAATCATTGGGTTTTTTCTCAAACTTGCTCATTACCTGATGAAGAAAATGATTTAGAAGGCACTCAAATTGTTGGGGATTTAGCATTGGAACATGATGCAGCTGATTCTAAACTAACTCATATAACCAAATTGAATATTTTGACTCAGATTGAACACTTAAAAACATACCCTATTGTTCAGGAAAAATTACAAAAAGGAGACTTGGTACTGCATGCCTGGTA
>JABDAB010000073.1 GCA_013289415.1 Gammaproteobacteria bacterium | reverse complement strand
TTTTACAGCAAGCGGTGTTGCCAGTATCCACTGTAACTGGTTTGCTTGATGAACAACACTTTGCAAACCAAGACGTGCAACCTGCGGCAACTCATCCGCGCTAAACACACCCTGAACCAAAATACATTCACTGAGAGTGCCCAAAGTACGCAGGATAACTGCTTCTTCAAGACATGCCACACCAAACGCATACACATGCCCATCCAATATCGGCAATACCGAAGACAAACCACAGCCATAAGCATTGGCTTTAACCATCGCAATTATTTTACAATCAGGCGCGCATTGTTTCACGCGTTGCACGTTGTGCAATAGAGCTTGATCGTCAATATAAACATGGGTGGGTCTGGACATATTAATCTTCATTTCCCTGATAACCATTAAATGCCAAATCTTCAAATCGAGTATATTTACCCAGAAACGCCACACGTACTCGACCGATGGGGCCGTTACGTTGCTTGGCGATGATGACTTCAGCACAGCCTTTGTCTGGACTATCTTCGTTATACACTTCATCACGATAAATAAAGCAAATCAAATCCGCGTCTTGCTCAATAGCGCCTGATTCGCGCAAATCAGACATCACCGGGCGTTTGTCCTGTCGTTGCTCCAAACTACGATTGAGCTGAGACAGTGCAATCACAGGCACGGCTAATTCCTTAGCCAAGGATTTCAAACTACGCGAGATCTCTGAAATTTCCGCTGTACGATTGTCGGCCTTGAAGCCAGCAATTTTCATCAACTGCAGATAATCCACCACGATCAAGCCTAATTGCCCGTGCTCTTTCATCAAGCGCCGAGCGCGAGCGCGCATTTCTGCAGGACTTAACGCCGGTGAATCATCAATAAATAACGGTGCCTCAGACAGCATATGCACCGCTGATGTAACCCGCGGCCAATCGTCATCCTCAAGTTTTCCGGTACGAATGCGATGCTGATCGATACGCCCCAGAGATGACATCATCCGCATAGCCAGTGAATCGGCAGGCATTTCCATTGAAAACACCAACACCGGTTTACTGGTTTTGATAGCCACATGCTCAGCGATATTCATCGCCAGTGTTGTTTTACCCATCGAGGGACGACCAGCCATGATGATTAAATCGGAGGGCTGCAAGCCTGAGGTTAGTTCATCCAAATCAGCCAGACCTGTGGACAGACCAGTGATGGCTTCACCGCTATGATACAAAGCATCAATTTTTTCTACTGCGCGGACCAAAATGGACTTGATGACTTCCGGACCACCCTCCCCGGCAGTTTGCTCGGCAATGGCAAATACTTTTCGTTCAGCAAAATCAAGCAACTCCGGTACATCGCGCGCGCCTGGATTATAAGCAGAGTCAGCAATTGCGCTGGCAACAGAAATCAGCTGCCGCTGAACTGATTTTTCACGCACAATATCCGCATAAGCGGATACGTTGGCAACACTGGGTGTATTGTTAGCTAATTCAAATAAATACGCCTCACCGCCTGCATCATCCAGTTCTTTATTCGACTTCAGGGTATCCAGCAAGGTAACGACGTCAAACGGTTGATTTTTACTCGCCAGATTGAGAATCGCCCGGAATAAAATCCGATGCTCAGTGCGATAAAAATCGGCCTCACATAGTTTGGTGCCCACTTTGTCCCAGACCTGGTTTTCCAGTAACAAACCACCAATAATCGATTGCTCAGCCTCCGCAGAATGCGGCGGCCGCTTTAATGGATCAGCGGATGTTGGTTTGCGCGATAGTAACTCAGTCATGAGAGCCAAGGTAGAAAATGAATTTAGGGGTATTATATTCCTCCATAGTTAAAAAGTAACGTGAATATATTACAATACTCTTTTAATTCCCCGAGGCTACAATGAAAAAAGCAGTGATCCTGTTATCTGGCGGGCTTGATTCCACCACGTGTCTGGCCTATGCGCTGTCAGAGGGTTATGCGTGTTATGCATTGAGTTTTGACTATGGCCAAAAACATAACTCCGAATTAAATGCCGCAAAACGAATAGCGGAAAAATTTAAGGTAAAACAACATGAGATTATCCAGTTATCCTCTATAGGACAACTGGGTGGATCGGCGTTAACTGATGAAACGATTAATGTACCTGACCATAAAGAATCGGGTGGTATTCCAGTCACCTATGTTCCTGCCCGAAACACCATCATGCTCTCCATTGCTTTGGGTTGGGCTGAAATTCTTGATGCTGATGCTATTTTTATTGGTGTCAGCTCTGTTGATTACTCAGGCTATCCTGATTGTCGTCCTGAATACATCCATGCTTTTGCAGACATGGCTAATTTAGCCACCAAAAGAGGGGTTGAAGGCAAACCCATTCAAATACTGACCCCGCTAATTCATTTGAGTAAAGCGGATACCACCCAATTGGGCATATCACTGGGTGTGGATTATTCTGATACGGTCTCCTGTTACAAAGCTACGGATGAGGGGCTAGCTTGTGGGGCATGTGATAGTTGTTATTTGAGAAAGAAAGGATTTACCGAGGCAGGTATTGTTGATCCTACCCGGTATGTTTAGGAACTGCTCGCGCGCAGTATAAGCAGGGTAACCAATATCGTCGACATCCCGCAGACAAGCCGCGGGACGTCGGGTACTTACCGCATCCAGACCTGTGTACGTCCAAGCAATGAAACCCCAATATACCCACGCACCAACAGTTTATCGCCCTTGACTGTCACTTTCACATGGTAGATTTTACCTGACCTTGCATCAAGGATCTGGCCATCATCCCACACGCCATCTCCTCGATCCTTTAATCCCCAGAGAAATTTCAGACCTATAATGGGTTTGTCTTTAAAATTATCCGGACATTTTACGCATATCCCGGTATCACCAGCCTGCTCATACACCTTGATAATAGTTCCATTCAATATACCATCTGTTTCAGCTAGTTCTATTTCAGCCCTTTTTTCTCCCGTCTTATCATCCATGCTTGTCCACACTCCAACAGGTGACTCTGCGAAAGCCAATGGGAGGTATAACATTGTCAGCATTAAAACCAGCGGACATTTCAATAGTCTCATCGCATTCTCCAAAAATTACCTTTTAAAATCATAGGCGATGGTGTAATGATTTGCAATGTTGATGTGTTATACTACGATTTGTTTAAGCAAATGATGATATTATATGCAGCATGACACCATTGTTTTTCAATTAGCTACACATTATCTTCCGAAAATCGCGTTGAGGTTGGAACGTCTGTTCTTGGCCATTAAACAAGCTTGTGAAGAAACACACCCAATTATTCATCATTATGCATTAAAAAACACACTCGAGATCATTAAGTTGATTGAAAAACCCGAATTAAAAAGTCGTTTTATCAAGGAATTGATGCGTGTAGAGCATGCGCTAAACAAATCACAGGCGGGAATATCCAACTCCGCTTATGCCAGTCTCTTTGTACAGGTTCAGGTGTTAAGTCATATTGCCGGTCGCTTTGGTGAGGATATCCATCAAGATTCGTTTTTACAGGCAATCAGACTGACTCAGTCTGTACACAGCACTGATTGTGAGTTGGACTCACCTCTATTGTTATTGTGGATGGAACATGACCCATCAGACCGTCAACATGATTTGACCAACTGGTTGAGGCATTTGCGAACATTGCATGATACGGTCACGATATATTTATCGTTGCTGCGCAAAACCGCTGAATTTGAAACAATAGATCTGTTTAATGGCTTTTATCAGCGGTCATTGCCCTCTCAATTGTCATGCCAGCTGATTTTGCTAAAAATGGACACACGCTGTGGACTCGTTCCAAAAATACAACTGGGGCACCATGGTTTAAGTTTGCGATTGTGTGAAGCAAATTCCATGCAAGAAGTGCAACATACTGATACGAGGGTTGAATTGGCTATTTGTCAGTTGTGATCAACGCGATAATCTGTTGATTAGCCTCAGGGAACTCAAAGTCCTGCAAACGATCCAACTCAACCCAGCGTAAATCCATTTGCATTTCCAAGGCTTGCGCTTCTCCCTGAAAAACACGTACACAATACACTAGCAACGCAACTGAGAGTGGAGCCCTGCTGAAATGTCCACTCCCTGACGGTCGTGGCTCGGATATCTCTGGGGAATAAAGATGGTTAATTTCGCCTAAAAAATCGCAATCCTGAACATCCAGGCCAACTTCTTCTTTTACTTCACGAATCAACGCTTCAGTGGGCGTTTCATCACCTTCCAGCTTACCACCTGGAAACTCCCACATGCCACCATGGGAGGCATGCAGGGGTCGGCGTGTGATGAGAATGCGCTGTTGATCATCAATAATGACGGCAACAGCTACCTTCATGTCAGACTACCATGGCAGTTTTTGTATTTTTTACCCGACCCACATACACAGGGATCATTGCGCCCTACTTTACGTTCATCACGTTTAAACGTTGTCGTTGTATGTTCATTGTAGTCATCGTCTGTCAGTTGTGGCTCATGAATAAACTGCATTTCATGCGACTGGTTGAGTCGGCGTTGATCTTCTACTGCATTGACATCCTCTTGTGTAGAAATTTCAACTGCGGATAACAACTTGATAATGTCATATTTCAAATTATCTAACATCGAGGAAAACAACGTAAACGCTTCTCGCTTGAATTCCTGCTTCGGATCTTTTTGCGCATAACCTCTTAAATGAATACCTTGACGCAAATGATCCATCGCGGCCAGATGCTCGCGCCAATGATTGTCCATGGTTTGTAAAATCACTGATTTTTCAAACTGCGCAAACATGTCGCTTCCAATACTCTGCGCTTTTTCAAGATATCTTGTTCCGCATAGAGCAATAACTCGCTCCTTGATTTGCTCAGGCTGAATAGACAGATCTTCATCAATCCACTGCTGAACAGGCGCGGTTAATTTAAAATCATCAGCCAGAGTTTGAGTCAGTCCGGCAATATCCCACTGATTCTCCAGACTCTGGGGAGGAATATAACCCTCCACCAACGTACTCATGACCTCATCACTCATGGCTGCGACAGGCTCGCCTGGATCAGGCATGGCCATGATTGCAGCGCGTTGCGAGTAAATGACTTTGCGTTGCTCATTGGCGACGTTGTCATAACCCAGCAATTGCTTGCGCACATCAAAATGATGTCCTTCCAGCTTTCGCTGGGCATTTTCAATGGCTTTTGTAACCAGATTATGTTCGATCGGCTCGCCAGGCTTCATTCCCAAACGGCGCATCATGGATGCAACCCGTTCAGATGCAAAAATACGCATTAAATTGTCTTCGAGCGACAGATAAAATCGGGTACTGCCCGCATCACCCTGTCGACCGGCACGTCCGCGCAGCTGATTGTCAATGCGCCGAGACTCATGACGCTCGGAACCGACAATACGCAGCCCTCCTGCGTCCAATACAGCCTCATGACGGCGCTGCCATTCTTCTTTAATAGCTTGCTGATCCGCTTCACTCGCATCCTCTGGCAACACCGCCAAGTCTGCTTTCAAGTTGCCGCCCAATACAATGTCCGTACCCCGACCAGCCATGTTAGTCGCAATAGTGACCGCACCAGGCCGTCCTGCTTCAGCAATAATTTGCGCTTCTTTTTCATGAAACTTGGCATTCAGGACTTGATGCTTGATCTTGACCTTCTTTAATAATTCACTCAACAACTCAGACGCTTCAATAGACGCCGTACCTACCAACACAGGCTGTTTACGTGCAACGCAATCACGCACATCTTCAATAATTGCCTCATACTTATCTTGCTGTGTCAGATAAATTAAATCTGATTCATCCTTACGACACATTGGCCTGTTAGTGGGTATCACCACGACTTCAAGATTATAAATTTCCTGAAATTCATAGGCTTCGGTATCCGCGGTGCCTGTCATACCGGACAATTTATTATATTGACGGAAAAAGTTCTGGAAGGTAATGGAAGCCAGAGTTTGATTTTCATTCTGAATGGAAACCCCCTCTTTTGCTTCGGTGGCTTGATGCAATCCTTCAGACCAACGCCGGCCAGGCATGGTGCGCCCGGTGTGCTCATCCACGATAACCACTTGGTTATTTTGTACAATATAGTCCACATCACGATGGTACATAACATTCGCTTTCAATGCGGCATTCACGTGGTGCATCAGCATGATGTTACTGGCATGGTAGAGACTCTCACCTGGATCCAGCATTTTTTCATTGATCAGCAACTCTTCGATATGTTGATGACCCTCTTCAGTTAAATGGGCCTGCTTTTGTTTTTCATCAATCGTGTAATCACCACCATCGCCTTCCTCCAGTTGTATTTTCAGTTGAGGAATGAGTTTATTCACTTTGATGTAAAGTTCTGAGCTGTCTTCGGCGGCACCGGAAATAATCAAAGGAGTGCGTGCTTCATCAATCAGGATCGAGTCAACTTCATCCACGATCGCAAAATTTAGTTCTCGCTGGACTTTATCCTCTAAACTGAAGGCCATGTTATCGCGCAAATAATCAAAGCCAAATTCGTTATTTGTTCCATAAAGGATATCGGCTTGGTATGCGGCTCGTTTCTCAGGATGAGGCATATCAGGGAAAATAACGCCCACATCAAGCCCTAAAAAATGAAACACCGGTCGCATCCATTGGCTGTCACGACGAGCCAGATAATCATTGACTGTAACCACATGCACGCCACTGCCATCGATTGCGTTCAGGTAAGCTGGCAAGGTTGCCACGAGTGTTTTACCTTCACCAGTTCGCATTTCAGCAATATTGCCTTCATGCAACACCATGCCGCCGATTAGCTGTGTATCAAAATGGCGTAATCCTATTGTCCGAACAGAGGCCTCACGCACGACAGCGAACGCTTCGGGCAGTAACGCATCAAGAGACTCACCTTTATCAAGACGCGCCTTGAACTCAGCCGTTTTTGCACCCAGCTGTTCATCTGTTAAACCTTGCATTTGCGGTTCAAATGCATTGATAGTCAACACAGTAGTTTCCATACGCCGTAAAATACGATCATTACGGCTACCAAA
>JABDAB010000072.1 GCA_013289415.1 Gammaproteobacteria bacterium | reverse complement strand
TGCGCCACGCTTATGCACAACGGCGATATCATGAATTGACCAAGCAGTTTGATCCGCGAGGGAAAGGGTTGCTTTGCCCTATTGAGGGCGGAAAACCGACAAAATCACTGAGTAAAGGCGAACGCGCCATCGACTATCGAGCACGTATGATCATAAGTCATTCATTAGGTCATTCGAGACTGGCGATTACCAAAATCTACTTGGGTTAAAAGCGCCATCCTCTATTGTTTGCTACACTGTTGTGTATAAGTTAGACAAAGGAATGTCATGCCATCTAACCTGACCAAATCAAAATTCAAACTGGCACTCGAATGCCCGACCAAGTTGTATTATGTTGATAAAGCCAAGTATGCAAATCAAAAGAACGAAGATGCATTTCTCAAGGCTTTGGCGGAAGGTGGTTATCAGGTGGAGGCCTTGGCTCGCTGTTATTTTCCAGAAGGCAGACTGATCAGAGAAGACAGTAATGAGCTGGCAATAGCCACGACGCAAAAATTATTACTTGCAGAATCCGTGACGTTATTTGAGGCCGCTATACCTTGGCAGCAATATTTTATCCGTGCGGATATTTTGATCAAACATAAAAATCATTTGAAATTAATTGAGGTGAAAGCCAAATCCTTCGATAAAGAGGAATTAAGCAAAATAGTAAAACGAGATGGTGCAATCAATGCTACATGGAAGCCATACATTGCCGATGTCGCCTTTCAAAAATGGATTTTACAAAAGGCATATCCAAACTATCAAATATCCAGTTATTTAATGCTGATGGACAAGGACAGCCTTTGCCCCACAGACGGCCTCAACCAAAAATTTATACTGGAAAAGGATAGTTCAGGTCGACCCTGCGTGAAAATATCAGACACATTATGTGATGAAGACCTGTCTATACCGCTTCTAAAAGAAATAAATGTTGATGACCTAATTGAAAAAATATGGAATGAAGCGGATGAAAAAGGCATCCCGCTAAAACAGCGATTTCAAGAGTTCAGCCAAGATTATTTCAATGACAAAAAATCCACACCTATACCCAAAAAAGCATGTGGCTCCTGCCAATTTAAAACGCTGTCTGCGGATGAATCACTGGGTTTAAAATCAGGGTTCAAAGAATGCTGGCGAGAAGCTTTGCATTACACTGAACTGGATTTTACAGACCCCACAGTGCTGGATCTGTGGAATTATGGAAAAAAAGATCTATGCCTGCGAAATGGACTGGTCAAACTCAAAGATTTTGATGAGGCTGATTTTATTGACGACAAACCCGGTCTTCCTCAAAAAAGGCGTCAATGGCTTCAGATTGAAAAAGTCAAAAACGCTGACAATCAGATCTGGATGGACGAGCAGGGCTTGAAAAACGAAATCGCTTCATGGACTTATCCGCTGCATTTCATCGATTTTGAAACAGCAATGATGCCAATCCCGTTTAAAAAAGGCATGCACCCCTACCAAGGCATCGCTTTCCAATTTTCTCATCATACCCTTGATGAACAAGGGAATGTTCAACATTATGGTGAATACCTTAATACAGAGCCAGGAATTGACCCATCGCTGGATTTTATTCGAGCATTAAAAAATGATTTGGAAGTGGATAATGGAACCATTTTTCGCTACAGCAATCATGAAAACACGTACCTTAATTTTATTTTTCGCCAACTTGAAGAGATGCCAGATCCACCACAGGATAAAGAGGCGTTATGTGAATTTATCATATCCATCACCAAATCAACCAAAGACAGCCACAAAAAATGGAACGGTTCACGCTGCATGGTGGATTTATGGGAATTGGTCAAACAGTTTTATTATGACCCATTAACCAATGGATCAAACTCAATCAAAAAAGTTTTCCCCTCGATAATGCAACGCTCCCAATTTTTACAGGATAAATACAGCCAACCCATTTACGGAGCTAAAGACGGGATCCCCAGTAAAAATTTCAGAAATCAGACATGGATTCTTTTTGATCATAAAAACATTAAAGATCCCTACTCCATGCTTGAGCAAATCAATAAGGAAATGCCAGACGAGACCGTTGAACTACTATTTGGTGATGATGAACTCAATCAAGGCGGTGCTGCAACCATTGCTTACGCAAAATTACAGTACACTCATATGAGTGAGTTTGAACGCAATGAACTCAGGAATGCACTGTTAAGGTATTGTGAACTGGATACGCTGGCTATGGTGATGATTGTTGAGGCGTGGCTGGATATGCTAATTAATTAGCAGTCATATTCAAGGATACACTCTTGTTTGTTAAGTAAAAATCCCATCGCTGATTGGATATTTTACTTTTTTAAAGCAACTCAGTAAACTTTAGTTAAGTGGATTGGGGAATCCCAGTCGGCGTCTATGCCTCGGTGAATATCGGGGCTTTTCGCTTTTTAGGGAAAGCATTGTATTTCCCAGCCTTCTTTTTTGCCATTTTGATTACAATACATTTTCTTTTCAATAATAGAATACGCACGATTATCCAGAGCAGGATCCATCACATACAAAAGTGTGACCCTCCATCAAAAAGCAACCAGAATTGCTTGGGAGCTTGCTCAGAAAGTTGCCCGGGAGTTTGCCCGGGAGTTGCCCGGGAGTTGCCCGGGAGTTGCCCGGGAGTTGCCCGAGAGTTGCCCGAGAGTTGCCCGAGAGTTGCCCGGGAGTTGCCCGAGAGTTGCCCGGGAATTTACCCGGGAGTTATCCAGTGATTTTTTGTGAGCTATTTTTGTTGTTTTTTAAGCAAAAACCATACGGCTGATCGTAAATTTCGACGATTATCAATAATGCCTACCTTTTTAAGTTTTGCCAGATCATACCTTAACGTTCTGATTGGTGGTGAATTTTCCAAATATTCGCTAAGTTGCAGTGTAGACATCTCAACCTTCTCCTGTAGGGCTTGAATAATGTCTTTCTGACGCAGCGTAAGTGTAAACTCAGCGATTTGAGGCTCCTGATATTGCTTCAAGACTGAATTCATTGCTTCTTTGAAAGGAAACGTCACAGAAAAACCACCGGAATACTCTTCGAATTCCGGATCGGGGGTTCCGTTCTTTTTACAATAATCCATCATGCGTATAGTGCCGGTTCCCCATTTTTCGATCCAACCTCTTTTGTAAAAAACATGTGCTATTATTTCATTGCGTTGAAAAGAATTATGCGGTTGTTTTAAATTCTCAATTTTGAGTTCAGAGGGTAATGTACCAACATTCCACAGCTCCATTCGGTCATCGTAAATCGCCAGCGAATTAGTTGCTGAGCGCACAGTATAATCCCGGTGGCACATTGAGTTAATAAGTGCTTCTCTTAAGGCAAGTGCTGGCACAGCCGGCTGATCAATTCTTTGCCAATTATCTGACTCAAAAAAACCAGCAATCGGTAAGTGACGGGATGCAAATTGATGTGCGATGGATATAAGTTGAAACGCGTTGCCTGTGTTCCACTGATTATCAATAAACCCGCCCAGTTTATCACTGCCTCTGAATCGGGCCATCTTGATTGCACAACGGGAAAAAATTTTATCCGGGTCTTTCGCATAAAGAACGACAGCGGCATTTGTAAGTTTACCGTGCTTCATTAGTTTTAAATTTATTAGAATTTGCTCAATGCTGTAATTGAGTACTTCGATACCAATTCGGTTTTTTTCAACGCCCTCTTTAATCGTGTGCTGAATTTCCTCATGATCCAGATCATCAAGGGTATATTCCGGAGCTGGAAATTCCTCCCAGATATGATTTAGTTGATTACGTTGAATGATAAGTCGTTCGTAACTGTGTTGCGACATGCGTTCGGTGGTTGATTGATTTTTTTCAAATGGACGCCCATCATAGACATAGGGTAGATGCGATCCAGCCAGTGCTTCAATGACAATGACCTGTTTGTCTTGGCCGATATCGATATACTGTATTTCAGGAGAAGGTTTTGGTTCAATTTTTGATAATTCTCTGGCTAACTCTTGCTTGGTTTTATCGCCCACGTGTTGACCTACAATCTGACCACTGTCTGTAACCCCAAACAAAATAATTCCTCCGGCACCATTTAAAAAGGCGCAGAGGGTTTCAAAGGCCGGTTTCATTTGTGTGGTTGATTTCTTGAACTCAAGGCGGTCAGATTCACCTTTCTCTACCAATTTTTTTAGTTGTTCAATATTCATTGAATAGCGTCCCCAAGGATAACAGGTATATGGTACTCTTTGGTTTCATCCGAGACCAGTTCTCCTATTAGAGTTGCCCATTGCTCCAGCGCCTCTTTCCGCTGTGGCAACATTTCATTTTTATTGTACGTCGCCATAATCTTGGGCATCTTATGCCCCAAACATTTTTCAATCACCACAGGATCAATATTAAAACGTTCACCCAGCTGTGTGGCAAATGTGCGACGAAGATCATGTGCTGTCCATGCCGGTATGCCTACCCTATTTTGAATTCGCCTGATTGCTCTTGGCAGAGCATTTTGATCAAGCGGCATATCCGGAACAAGGCCAGGGAGAACGCAAGGTGAATCGCTAACGGCTTTTAGGTCTTGAAGTATCGATTTTGTCAGATCAGTTAAGTGGATCTTAACGGTTATTGCGCCTTTGGTCAGCTCAGGAGGAATAGTCCAAAGCGAATTGGCAAAATCAAAGCTGCTCCATTGAGCCAGTCGTATTTCTGCTGTTCTAACTCCAGTAAGTATAATTATTTTGATAGCACTTCGAGTTTGCAGTGACATTTGACATAGCTCACCATCGAGAAAATTCCAAACGGTTCTAAGTTCATCCAAAGTTAAATAACGCTCACAGGGTTTTTCTATACCACCAATATCACGAGTACGAATACTGGCCGCAGGATTTTGTTGCATGGTGCCACGGCTAACCGCGTAATTAAATACTTGTTTCAATGTGCTTAAGACTCGATTGGCATGTATAGGCGCGCCGCGTTTAACAATTTTATCCAGTGCCGCGGTGATCTCTTTGGGCTGAAGCTTTTCCAATTCCATATGGCCAAGCAAAGGGATGATGTCTGCATCAATTTGTTGTTTTATTTGTTTAGGCTTCTTTCGATTTTTAGAGGCATAGCTTTCGTACCAGGCAATAATTAACTTTTCTACCGTGTTATTTTCACGCTGTTTTTGCTGTAGTTCATGGTCGATCGGATTTATGCCCTGATCTTTCAGGCTCTGCGCTTTCATATGCAGTTCTCTGGCTTGCTTCAAGGGAAGACCTGGATATTTACCCAAAGTCATCTTGCGTCGTTTGCCATCAAACGTAAAACGGTATACCCATGATGAATTACCACTTGGCATGACACGAATACCAAGCCCACCTGATTCAATCTTTTCAAACCAGTTTTGTTCTGGCTTTAAATTTTTAATGTAATTATCGGTAAACTTCATCCCGGAAACCTCCGCTTGTTTTTGGTACCTTTTTTGGTACCAAAATGTGTGTGCTGGATAGAAATCAAATGATATTGATTGAGAGAGATAATAGCTTGTAAAGCTTTATCCATCAAGGTTTACAAGCACCAATTGAATGTGTATGATATCGATTTAGATCGATTAAAAATAGTTTCGTAATCAATAGGCCCGGCGTTCGATTCGCCGCAACGGCACCAGTAAAATCAATAGGTTGGCGTTTAATCCGAGGTTTGTGAAATTATCGTGTCGAATATGTGTCGAAGTTTGGTTGGAGTGCTGGATGATATGAATGAGCCAATTTGAAAAAATTATTCTCTCTGTATTGCCGAATGACGCAGTGCTAAACATAGTAAAAGATCTGAGTACAGAAGGAATTATCCAGCAACGAGAAGACTACATCTACTTAAAAATAGATGATGACTATATCCACCATATTCAACCTGTACTTGCCGAATATGGCAATGTTGCCAAACCAGCGTATTTTTATCCATCAGAAGATGTTGGTGCACATATTTCTGTTATTTATCCAGAAGAAGGTATTGTGCAAACTGAGGTTGGGCAAAAACATGCGTTTTCAATTTGTGGCTTGATTAAAGCCAAATATGGGTTGCAAGAGTACTTTGCTCTTTCAGTGAGTTCACCTTCATTAGCCATTTTTCGACAAACATATCACCTTGCACCAAACCCGACGTTCAAAGGGCAGGAAATTATGTTTCATATAACTGTCGGCGTCAGGAGTTGTGAGAGATGATTTTATGAACTTTATGAGTAACAATATCACTACGATACTGACTTATGTTTTTCTTTATTTAACGGTAATCTCTTTATGGATACCCCAATTTAAAAAAGTCCCTTTATGGGGTATCTTGCTTGTGGCTTCCATTTTATTGGGTTTGGTAAGTCACCTACTCGATTTAATTACTCTGGTTTTTATTTCTCTTCTGGCAATCGAGACTGTTTGTCTTAGATATCCCAAAACCCCAATTTTATTACGTGTATTATCGGCTACTGTGATATTTATTTTAAGCATTGGATTGGGGATGCATTTAATCCCTGGATTTCATAACCTTCAAGTATTAAATAACGTTCACATCAGTGCAGATGGCATTCCATTTAACTTGAATCTTAACTTCGATAAAACCATAGTCGGTGTGTTGATTATAGGGTTTCTTCATCAGAGATTGGCGACAAGACGTGATTGGGTGATCATGGCTAAAGCCGCAATTCCAAGGGCAATTGTTGTTATTTTTGTTGTGGCATGTTTATCGTTTTTATTTAAGTTTGTTTGGTTTGATCCGAAACTCCCAAGTAGCTTTATCCTGTGGGCCTGCACAAATTTACTTTTTGTTTGTCTTGCTGAAGAGGCCTTCTTTCGCGGGTTTATGCAGAAATATCTATGCTTGGTTCTACAGCGAGTTAAATACGGAGCATTAATTGCAATTACGCTCTCCTCGTTGTTGTTCGGTTTGTATCATTATGCCGGGGGTACTCGATATATGCTATTAGCCACTGTTGCTGGATTGGGCTATGGTTGGGTATATTTTCGGACTCAAAAAATTGAGTCATCTATTCTTACGCATTTTTCACTTAATTTGGCGCACTTCTTGTTTTTCACATATCCTGCGTTAGCGACTGAATTATAATGGTGTTTGAATTAACTCCGAGTAAACAACCGAAATAAGTGGGACATTTGGGACATCGGGGACAACTGCACCATCACTAGGT
>JABDAB010000071.1 GCA_013289415.1 Gammaproteobacteria bacterium | reverse complement strand
TATCCGGTATAACTGATTTTATAAGCTCAATTAATTTTTCTCTAATACCGGCCTGATCGGTGGGTAAATCAGGTGTACGAGCAATAAGCTCTTTTGTCTTTGCAATAACATGCTCAGGAATCTCTCCTAGCTGGCTGAGTATCTCGTTTTTGTCACCGGAGTGCAGACAGAGCAGAGGAAAAAAATAGATACACGCTCCAATATCACTTTTTTCTTTGTCATTTTCGTTATTTTTACAAAGTGTCTCACAAACACGCTGGAATGACATCTGCATTCTAGTTATTTTCAAGTGTTCTTTGAAGGCTGGGAGGAGGGCCGCGACTTCTGCTTCTGAGGGCATGTTATTCCCTTTTTCTATGTCATTGTCATTGTTCTCTTCCTTGTTCATTTCCATGTTATTCCCCTTTTTTAGTTAAACAACTAGGGGCTGTTGACATTTGCCCTGTCGAAGCCCGACGTCCCGCGGACAAGCCGCGGGACGTCGAGATCTGAAATGTCAACAGACCCTAAATTTACTATAGACTATGTTTGGTTTATGGCAAATATGTTAAATATTTTGCTTGTCACGCCCCAATATGAATTCACCATTACAGCAACCTCAAAGCCATTGGTTTCTTTGAAACTGTTGTAATTAATACCATACATTACATATAATTCATCATTATAATTAAATGATGAATTATTTTGATATTACTCGATCCACAATTACTTGCTTTTGAAGCCGTAATTAGAGAAGGCACCGTACATGCTGCGGCTGAGTCGTTGTTTTTAACACAAACAGCAGTAACCCAACGTATACATCAGTTGGAGCAGAGGATGAAGACTACTTTATTCATCCGTAGTCGCCGCGGCATGTTACTAACGATTGAAGGTGAACAGCTGCATCGCTATTGCCAGAGAGTAGCTGAAATGGGTGGCGAGGTGCTGGCAAGCATTCATGGTGCGGGAATTTCATCAAACTTGCGCGTAAAAATTGCTGGACAAACCAGTATAATGCGGTCACGGATTATCCCTCAATGCCAGTCAGTGATGAAAGCATTTCCCAAGTTGCACATATCATTTTTGATTGACGACAGTATCGATATTACACAACGATTAAAATCGGGTGAATTTGATTTTGTGATTGTACAACCCGAACAAGTAGCTCGGGAAATGAAAAGTAAACGTTTGACGCCTGAGCATTATTTGTTGGTTTGCTCTTCCAAATGGCAAAATCGCAAATTAGACGAGATTATTTCACAAGAAAAAATAATCGACTTTGATCAGGATGACCAAATGACTTTTTCATATTTAAAAGAATATGGTCTATTGGCAAATCTTCAACCTGAACGGCATTTTGTTAACAATACAGAAAGCATTGCTCAATTATTTATTGCTGAATTTGGATATGGTGTCCTTACCAAAGAATTCGCAGAACCTTATATAAAATCAGGCGAGCTATGCATTATTAATCAAGAGAAAACCTACCTTAATGCATTTTCTTTGGCATGGTATCCAAGGCCCGAGCAACCGCGTTATTTTTCAGCCATTATTGATGCCATCAATTAAAGCAACGCTATAAAACTCTTTCATGATCCGCGCTGCTGATAGAGCGGTAATGTGCTGGTGATCCAATTTTGGAATAAACTCAGAGATATCCATTCCTATATAGACAAAGTGCTCACTCAAGGCATGCAGCAAGTAAATTACCTGATTTAAATGAGGGCCACCAGGGTAGGGACTTTCTACCGCAGGTGCGCATGATGGATTTAATCCATCGAGATCGATGGAAAAATAGAGGTATTTTAATCCCGAAAACTGGGTAATAATTTTTTTAACCATCATGTCCAGATTAGGATTGCTAAACTCGCGGCCCATAATCATGCCTATATCGGGCTGGTATGTGCGTAAGGCAGATGCTTCAGATTCCGTGAATTGCCTAATCCCTGTCAACATAATCTGTCTTGGTATTAATGATGGTAGCTCAAAGCCATGATGCAGAATAGAGCTATAGGATAGTGTCTGCAAAGCCTCGCAATCCGGGTGAGCGTCAAGATAAATAACACCATACTCGCCTGGAACTGTTGCATCCAATGCCTTCAACGCTGCAAACTTGATAATATGGTCGCCCCCGAGACAAACAGGTTTCTTATCATCCTTTAGTAACGTGCAAAACTTTGAGAATACTAAATCGACTTCGTTAGATATGGTGTGATCTTGTATATCCAAATTACCTTCATCTAAAAGATAACCACCCAATTTGAAATTTTCAGGAAGTGAATACAACCTGTTATCGACCGTTCGAATAAAATCGGCTGAAAATTCATCTCGATCCGAAGTTAAAGAAAAAGTAGGTGCAGTTCCTGCCCCCGTTGTGTTAGCGCCAAAAATCACGGCTCGGGCATTCGCATAATCTGAGCAACTAGCGTACTTTAATTTGGTCATTCTGTATCTCCTCATACATTGTCATTAATGGTTATTATAACCAGACAAAAAAGAGAAGAATAATTCATTATTTTTATGTAATGATGAATTATTTTCATTAGAGACCCACTCAAGTGGGATACAGTTGTGAATACTCGATCACGTGAATGTTTGCATGCCCGCTTGCGTTACCGAAAACCCATTTAAAACTCGTTGCCAAATGTCAATAATATTGACTTTCTGACTATATTGCATACAATATAAGTAACTACAGGTTTGTAGGACATACTTGGATAGTTATCAACCTTATATAATTTAGGAGATAGTTATGGGCATTTACATTAAAGATGAAACACGAACCGCAATGAAAGTTATAAAAAATATTCATTCAAAAGTGGATGAACTGCATGATCAACTTGATTCTGCACAAAAGCGCGCAAATGGCCCTGATATTAATGACTCGGCACGTTTAGGGGAATACAAACAAAAATTACTGTATTTAAATCAGTCTTTTAAAAAAGCCTTTGAACCCAATAATTTTTATACATGGCGATCAACCAATGTAGTAAATCCTTTACGTCATCCCCCTAAAAAGAATGGCGATGATGATGGTTATGTTTTACCAACTCCTCACGAGGAACAAACGTTAAAATTTACGCGTCCATTTGCTCCAGAGGTTGAAGATTGGGTGGATGCTTCTAAGGGTGATAAAACTAGCAGTGGTTATAGCCCTGTCCATGTCGGACTTGAAGACTATTACGTTCAACAAGTTAATCAATACATGGATAAGTTGCAAACCATACTTTTAGAATACAAAGACCAACCTTATATTCATGAACATCGAGGTTCTCTGCTTTGGCGTATTATGATGGGGTTGTTAGAGCAAGTGGAAAAATACTTTAAAACGCCTTCTGTAAAGAAGGGTGAAGAACAACAAGCATCGGAAAAACCTACAGTCAGAGCACAAGATCGCTTTTTTAGTACGACTACTTCCAAGAAACAAGAGCATCTGCAAGAGCATCTGCAAAAGTCTATGGGTTCCATGAAAAAATCTTAATAATAACGGCCGACGGATTTGGCCTCGACCGTCGCACCATTCAGCCTACGCTCCGCGAACAAGTCGCGGGACGTAGTGCTGCTAAGAAGCTCAGGATCCAACCTATCGCTAAAAATCAATATCCGCGTCAAGCGCGTTGGCTTCAATAAATTCCCGACGAGGTTCCACGACATCACCCATGAGCGTGGTAAATATCTCATCAGCGGCTACTGCGTCCTCTATGGTAACTTGCAGCATGCGACGTACCTCTGGATCCATAGTGGTTTCCCACAATTGATCCGGATTCATTTCTCCCAGACCTTTATAGCGCTGAATGGTTTGTCCACGTTTGGCTTCATCCATCAGCCAAGACAATGCCTGTTCGAAGCCAGCAACGGGTTGTGTTTTATCACCGCGTTTGATAATCGCTCCATCCTCGACCAGCGTTAGCAGTTTGCCGTTGATGTGGATCATTTCCTTGTAATCATTAGATGAAAATAATTCAGCATTCAATAGAATTGTGTTCTGCGTTCCATGTTGAGCCATGATAACACGTGGAATGTATTGTCCGGTTTCCTCATTGTGTTTGACATCAACTGAGAACTTCTGCGTTTTACTGCCTAGGTCTTGCAGGCTGGAATGCAGTGTTTTCGCCCAATCACTGACGCGTATTTCATGATTGAAATCATCCTGTTGCAATGCAGGCAAGCGTGCTACTCGTTTGATGATGTCAGCATTATAACGGCGCGAATAACGTTTGGTGATTTTTTCCATGCGACGGAATTCCAGAACCAGTTCGCCCAACGCAATCGCCGTAATGGCGGGAGCCTCTTTTGCCGGAAAAAATGCCGCACCATCCAGAGCACTTTGGGTCAAATGCTCATACAGAGCTTCGTCGTCTTTGACATATTGCTCTTGTTTGCCCTGTTTCACTTTGTACAGTGGAGGCTGTGCAATGTAGATGTATCCACGTTTGATTAATTCAGGTGTTTGGCGATAGAAAAACGTCAACAGAAGGGTGCGAATGTGTGAACCGTCGACGTCAGCATCGGTCATGATAATGATGCGATGATAACGAACTTTATCCGGGTCGTATTCATCAGGCCCAATACCGCAACCTAGGGCGGTGATCAATGTCGCCACTTCTTGAGATGCCAGCATTTTGTCAAAGCGCGCTTTTTCAACGTTTAGAATTTTACCTTTCAATGGCAAAATAGCCTGGAATTTTCGGTTACGACCCTGTTTGGCTGAACCACCCGCAGAATCTCCCTCTACCAAGTACAATTCAGACAGGGCTGGGTCTTTCTCCTGACAATCAGCCAACTTTCCAGGTAAACCCGCAATATCCAGTGCCCCTTTGCGACGCGTCATGTCACGTGCACGTCTGGCGGCTTCACGAGCTCGTGCGGCATCGATCATTTTGCCGACAATGACTTTGGCAACGGACGGATTTTCCAGTAGAAAATCATTCATTTTTTCAGTGACGAGGGATTCCACGGCAGATTTAACTTCTGAGGATACCAACTTATCTTTTGTTTGAGATGAGAATTTTGGATCCGGCACTTTTACGGATAGTACCGCAGTCAACCCTTCACGCGCGTCATCACCGGTTGTGGCGATTTTCGCTTTTTTGGCGAAACCTTCGCTTTCGATGTAATTATTGAGCGTGCGGGTTAGCGCTGAGCGAAAACCTGCCAAATGCGTGCCGCCATCGCGTTGTGGGATGTTATTGGTAAAGCAATACAGGTTTTCCTGATAGGAGTCATTCCACTGCAGGGCCACTTCAACGACGATATTATCTTTTTCACCGCAGATGGAAATCACGGTAGGGATAATTGCGGTTTTATTGCGGTTTAAATGTTCAACAAAGGCTCTAATGCCGCCCTCATATTGAAACGTATCGCGTTTATCGTCACGTTCATCATGCAAGTGAATGCAAACGCCGGAGTTTAAAAATGACAGTTCACGCAAGCGACGGGCTAAAATATCGTAATGAAACTCAATGTTGGTAAACGTACTCGGGCTGGGTTTAAACCAGATTTGCGTGCCGGTTTTATCAGAAACCCCCGTGGATGCCAGAGGTGCGTCCGGTACGCCGTTGTGATAATGCTGCTCATGAATTTTGCCTTCACGCTTAATGACCATGTGCAATTCGTCAGACAGGGCGTTTACAACGGACACCCCGACACCATGCAGACCGCCCGAGACTTTATACGAGTTATCATCAAATTTACCACCCGCATGCAAGATGGTCATGATCACTTCAGCGGCTGAACGGCCTTCTTCCTTATGGATATCAACCGGAATCCCCCGGCCATCATCATTGACTGTAATGGATTCGTCCGCATGAATGATGACATTGATTTCATGGCAGTGACCCGCCAGCGCTTCATCGATGGCATTATCCACCACTTCAAACACCATGTGATGCAGACCTGAACCATCATCTGTATCACCGATATACATGCCAGGCCGCTTTCTTACTGCATCCAGTCCTTTTAAAACCTTGATGTTATTCGAATCATAGGTGGTTTCAATGCTCATACGATGTCCTTTAGGGCAAAAATGACAATCATTATAACATAAAAATCAACCAAATACCGGTAACCCATCACGCAAATACGAGTCCAGCGTAACGATCCGTCCGGGTATATTTAATTCATTCATAGCTGCGCTCAGCGCCCTTTCTTCGCGGATTTTTGTTTCGCTGTCGGCCATGTCCCATGTCACTTGAATCAGTTCTTTTTTCCCTTGTCGGGTTTGTACTAAAAAATCAACTTTATACCGTTCTTTAGTTAAATAATAATGGATTATCAGCCCTTGCCTGCGTAAATCAAGATAGATCAGATTCTCAAATAAACGACCTAAATCTTTCGTATGGTCAAGCGTCATAGCCCTGATCAGCCCCGTATCAATGGCATATATTTTTTTCGGATTGACCTGCACTTTTCGAATAGACTCTGAATACAAGGGGATTGAAAAGGCTAGAAATGCATCTTCGATATGCTGCACATAGTCATACAAACAATCCTTGCTAATTTTATAACCCTGACTTTTTAAATCGTTGTAAAACTTATTAATCGAAAAAGGTTTGGCTACATTGGCAATCATAGATACGAGCATATACTTAATCACCGCCGGGTTTATAATGTTATGCCGCTCGATAATATCCCGATAGGTCACAATAGTTACGTAATCCTGCAGAGTCTGTTCCCGTGTACTTTGGTCATACGATATCACCTCGGGGAAGCCACCAACCTCAAGGTACTCACGAAATGCCAGCATCAACTTATCGCGTGTTTTTGAGCCATACAGTGTTTTGTTAATCACCTTTTTTTTAGCAGTTAAATATTCGTTAAAATCGTAAGGCCAAATTTCAGTAGCAATGGTTCGACCGCGCAGTGACGTCGCAATCTCTTTACTCAATAATTTTGCGGATGATCCTGTCAAATACATTTCAACATGTTTACTATCAAAGAATCGCCGGATAACAATGGGCCAATCGTCCACATTTTGAATTTCATCGAGAAACAGGTAGCATTTTTTTTCATGATTATCAGGATAAATCGAGTAAAAACCGTCCAGTAAACCAGCTAGTTTTTCTCGGCTCAAAGGCAGCAGGCGATCATCTTCAAGATTGATATACAAAATCTCGGACAAATCAACACCGGTTTGAATCAATTGAGCAATTTTTTGAAAAATAAAATAGGTTTTACCT
>JABDAB010000070.1 GCA_013289415.1 Gammaproteobacteria bacterium | reverse complement strand
TTTCAGGGATGCATACGTGTCAGCTATCCAGCTCATTTCGCGTGCACCTGTACCATAGTCTGGCGCAGGTACGTCTATGCCTGCACCAATGAAGTTTTTCTTCACCAGTTCAGATGCATAACGGCGTGTTATTTTTTCAAGTTCAAAGGGTGTATATTTCTTAGGGTTGATCTTGATACCTCCTTTGGCACCGCCAAAAGGCACATTCACAATAGCGCATTTGTACGTCATGAGTGCAGCAAGCGCCATTACTTCGTCCTGGTTCACGTCCATGCTGTAGCGAATGCCACCTTTACATGGCAATTTGTGGTGACTGTGCTGTACACGGTAAGCTTCAATCACTTCAATTTCCTCTCCTATACGCACCGGGAATTTCATCCGGTACACTGAGTTACAGGCTTTTATTTGTTCTAGAATACCATTCTCGAAACGGGTATGTTTCGCGGCTTTGTCAAAATTGCGTTCCACACCGTGGAAAAAACTATATTCCTGCATTGCTGTGGCTTTTTCAACTGCTGTATCCACCATAAAATTTGATTAAATAAAGGGGTTAAGATTTCTTTTCTAGCCTGGTAATTTTACGTTCAAGGCGTACCAGGAACGTAATAATTCCCGCAAATATAGTGGCTAATACTATAACCACAACGTATATTTTGCCATTTGAACGCATAACGTCAGCCATGTCGGCATCGTTTGCACGCACATTCAATACTATAAATAGAGATAGTAAAAGCGTGATTGCTGCTGTTTTACGCATTTGCGATGTTTTTTTCAATGTCATATTGATACCTGTTTTCTTGCTTGTACCGTACCATGTTGGTTCTTATACATATTGATGCTATCCAAAACCCCATAAGTATCCAACCTATAAATGCAGGGTACAAAACTATGGTCATGGAGAAATCGCGATCGTAACTTTTAAAAGCCGGATTGCCACCGTTGCCCGGGTGCAGGCTGTCCACCATGCGGGGTAATATCCATATAAGAGGGATGAGCAGCGCAAAAGCAAATATATTATACACGGCGCTTATCTTAGCCCTCTTCTCTTCGTCCTTCATGCCGTTTCGCAATACTAAATAGGCAAAGTATATAAGCATACTCAGGGCAGTACCCAGCTGCTTTGGGTCATTGCTCCAGGCTTCGCCCCAGGTATATTTGGCCCATTCCATACCTGTTATCATGCCAAACACGCTGAATGCAATGCCGGTTGCGGTAAGCTGGTAAGCAAAAATGTCATCCTTTAATTTGCCAGTACGCAGGTATATAATGCTGTAGGCAAATCCTGCCATGTATAGCATCATCATTGTTATCCACATAGGTACGTGGTAATATAAATTACGTATGGTCTCGTTGAGTATATTCAGGCGTGGTACCGGCAACAGCATACCACCAATGGTTGCAAATGCAAGGCAGGCTACACATAGCACCTTCCACCACCAAAGGCGCATCTGGCTGTCTATGAAGCCCTGTAATCCTTTGCTCATACTGCTGTCACCTGTCATAATTGCTCCTGGTAATTTTTTGCCAAAGGTAATAAGGTTATTTGTAAGTATAGTAGTCCTAAGTTGTAAGTCATGAGTTAAAAATCATTGCTTGTTATGGACATTATAAAAGAGTTGGTTACGGCTTGCAACTAATGGCTTGCGACTATCTATTCCTGCCACAAAAAAGGGAACAACACTACACCAAGTATGATTACTAACAAATCAAGCGCTAACAGTACAATTGCCAATACCCACCAGCCTGGCTGATACACAGGGCTTATGGCTTTGAGGCTTAGGTTACTGAGTATCATCAACACTGGTGTAACAAGAGGGAAGCCGAGTATAGCCATGAGTGCCGAGTTTTGTTGTGCACGGGCTGCTATAGCGCTAAGGAATGTGAATACAGCAGATAGGCTGATACTGCCTACGAGGCTAATAAGTATAAAAAGGCCACCTTGTTCCAAAGGCCAGCCAAGTAATATACTATAGAGCATCAGGCTTATCAAACTCATCACAAGCATCAGGCTGGAGCTATATATCATTTTAGCCATCAAGAAAGTAGTTGGCTTCACCAATGTAAAGTAGTAGCGAAAACGGTTAGGATGCTCTTGTAAGAAACTTTTGGCAACAGCATTCACCGCCACAAACAATTGTGTGAGCCAGAACAATGCATTCCATTGTTTGGCCTCTGGTTGTCCGCTCATCATATATATAGCAAATACGGTACTGGCTACATACAGACCTACACCATATAAAGTATGCTTTTGGCGCCATTCCATCAACATGTCTTTACGTACCAGAACCATTAGATTATTTGCCATAATTTGTGCAAAGTTATAGTGAAAAAAAATTTTCGAAGATTTTTTAAAAACTGTTTGGAAAAACGTTTCACACGCCTATCTTTGCACTCCCAAAAGTTCTTAAAACAATAGCGGAAGTAGCTCAGTTGGTAGAGCACGACCTTGCCAAGGTCGGGGTCGCGAGTCCGAGTCTCGTCTTCCGCTCATTTAAAAATTCCAAACCCCATGGTTTGGAATTTTTTATTTGCAAGCATTCCTACCGATGTTTGTATAGGCAGCCCTGGTGGCGGAATTGGTAGACGCGCAGGACTTAAAATCCTGTATGCAGTAATGCGTGTACGGGTTCAATTCCCGTCTGGGGCACATTTAGCTTTACCGAAGCTTTTTAAAGCCTGCAAATCCTTGATTTGCGGGCTTTTTCTTTTAGTCCAATCGTCAAAATTTTCAAAAATAATCAGAGTCAGGTCGCGTCATTCGTGGCGTCTTAAAATTTTCAAAAAAGACGCAACCAAAACGACATAACATATTGATTATCAATCCTGTAAGCCGGGGTTACATCTTGTTGAAGAGCTTTTGAATTTCCAACTTTAATTAACCTTAAAAATTAATGTTATGTTGGAAAAAAGCTTTGGGCTGTTCTTCTTTTTGAAGGCTCCCAAAAATCAGAAAAGTGATGAGCGGTACATTTATTTACGAATCACCGTAGACGGGATTCCAAAGGAGTTGTCCATCAAAAGGATGTGGCATTCATCAAGGTGGGATCAGGAAACCGGTAAGGCCAAAGGCAACAAGGAGGATGCGTTAAAGCTTAACGCGTATCTGGATGTGCTAAGAGCTAACGTGTATGGCACGAAAAGCCAGTTAATGGTTGCAGGTAAGGAGATAACTGCTGAGCTGCTTAAAAATTATATCAATGGTAACGGAGAAGAAAAAAGAATGCTGCTTGACATTTTCAAGAAGCACAATGAACAAATCTTTGCACTGATCGGGAAAGGTTACTCTGATAGGACTTATAAAAGATACAGAACTACTTTCGACCATACCACTGCTTATATAAAATGGAAGTATTCAAAATGTGATTTAGAGCTTAAGGAACTGGATTATGAATTTGCAAAGGATTATTTTTTTTGGCTGAGAACAGTTAAAAACTGCAATCATAATTCAGCCATGAAATACATCAGTACATTAGGTACAGTATTGAAAGAATGCAGGAAAAAAAGATGGCTCAAAGAAGATCCTTTTGAAGAATTTAGTACCTCACAAGAAGATGTTGAAATTATACCGCTTTGGGGTGACGAGTTAGATATTATTGAAAATAAAAAATTTTCAATTGATCGGCTAAACCTTGTAAAAGACATATTCGTCTTTTGCTGTTATACAGGACTTGCATATGTTGACGTTGGAAATTTAATGTGTAGTCAGATATGTGACGGCTTTGATGGTGAAAAATGGATCATGACTAAAAGGCAAAAGACTGGAAACCCTCAACGGGTACCCTTATTAGTTCCGGCTTTAGAGATAATCGAAAAATACAAGAATCATCCCAAATGCATAGAAAAGGGCGTTGCGTTACCAGTTCTAACCAATCAAAAAATGAATGCTTATTTAAAGGAGATAGCAGACACTTGTGGCATTGATAAAAAGCTGACTTTCCATATTGCTCGTCATACGTTTGCTACCACTGTTACATTGTGTAATGGGGTGCCGCTCGAAACTGTATCAAAAATGTTGGGGCACAAGAATATTAAGCAAACTCAACATTACGCAAAAATTGTGGACTTGAAAATTAGTCAAGATATGAAGGCTTTAATGCAAAAGCTTTCAAAAACTGCATAACTCTTGATATAAAAGACAGCTTGGAACTATCTCGAAGCTGTCTTTTATATATGCCTCAGTTAGAGCAACTGTTTGTTTTATGGAGAGATAATTACAAGTTGAATTAAAATTGAAAACGTTTGTACTGGGCGCGTTATGGCGCTTATAGATCAGATATTACCATTTAATTGAACGATTTGTATTAATAAATTAGGTTTTCAATTTGCCAATTCGTCGACTCTATCAAATTTTATAATGGAGAAGTTATTTTCTCCCAAAAACTCAAACTTTTTCTTAAATAAGAACGCTAAATCTTGATTTGCTGTTACAAAAAATATCTGACGTTTAGTAGTAAGAACTAACTCTCTTAAATAATCAAAAAAGGATAGAATGTTGAGATCATCAATATAAGCAACGGGGTCATCAAATAGAATTATATTCGGTCCTTTATCCAATTTTTTGTTTAAGCTCATAAATATGCTTAAGGCTAAAGCGGATCGCTGGCCAGTACTTATTTCAGTTAATGATCTTGATTCGTTTCCAGAGAAAAGCAAAATTTTGCCAGTATCGAATCGAATGTCATCAAATTCTTTAGGAGTATGAATTAACTTAAAAATATCAACAATCTCTCTTCTGTTATGATTAATGTAATCGCTCAAAAAGATATTCTTATTATTTTCTGTAAGAATTGCGTTCAAAATAGTTGAAGCTGTTTCTGCTCTCTCCTTTTTAGGTTTAAGAATGTCAATCTCTTTTGAACATCTTTCCATATCTGTGCTTAGTATTTCTATTGCTCTGTTATACTGTTTTGCATCTTGGTATGCCTTTTTGTATATTTCAAATGATGACCTGACTTTGTTTATGTTCTCCGAAATAGAAATTAAATTTGAATTTCCATCTATAGTTATATAAAGTTTTATTTGATCAAAAACACTGATGACTTGTTGCAACGAGAATATTTGTTCAGATAATACCTTTTCAGATGAAATTGTAGTTGTAAACAGCGCATTTAACGAATCACTTTTATTGACAATTTGTTCTGATATGGTTTTAAGAGATTGCTCACTTACCTTAAATTTAGCCTTAAATTCTTCATCGAAAATTAGAAAATCTGCTAGAGTTAATAGTTGTACATCATAGTTTTTTCTAATTAAGTTATTCAAATAATCAAATCTTTCTTCGGTCAAGTTTTCAATAGTGAATTGGGCCTGTATAGAATTTAGACGCAATATATCATTATTTAAACCTGGCAGATCTCTTCTAACGTTTGTAGCTTCTACAAAAACTTCTGATAACTTTATTTCAAATGAATTATTCTTATTTAAAAGGAGACATAGCTGTTTTAATTCATTTAAGGCATTGAAGTCAATTTCAATAAGTACGATTGTATTAACATTTTCTTGGCGCTTTTCTTTTAAATCAAGCAATGCCTGTGCATTAGAAAATGATGTTCTTGTTTTTTCAATTGCCTCAATCAATTTACCATGATCAAATTTGGAATCACATAATGGACAGTTATCAGATTCAGGGTTATTTGTAACATATTCTTTACCTAAGCTTTTAATATCAGTGATTATTTTTTCAAGATTATTAACTCCTTCTTCCAATTCGGAAATTTTTGCAATAACCTCTTTTTGGTCTTGTTGTATCCGAAAGCGTATGTTTATAATTTCTTCTTCGATATTGTGAATTGACTTATCGGAGAAACGATTAATAAATGAATCGGTAATGGGCAATTCATTATAAATATTAATAATTCTTTGATAATGTTCAGAGGTTGCTATTTTACTTTTTATATCAATTGCTAAGCCTTTTAAGGATTCAAAACTTTCATGGTTATAGTAGACACCTATTTCATCAACAGAAGGTTTGATGGTATTCAATAATTCGAAATTCTTTTGTTGAGATAGTTGATCTTGTTTGAGTTTATATAAAACTTCTTTTTCTGTTTGAATTTTATTTTGAAGTTGTTTAGAACCTTCCACTTGTTTCGTTACAAAATCAAATGAATTTGAATTAATGTAGTAAAGGTTTTCTTTAACTTGGTCAAGGGAATTATTGATTAATTGAAATACATCATCAAGTTTGAGAACAAATTCATCGGGTTCAACTGGAATGCTAATAAGCCAACCGTTTTCATTTAACGAGTTCAATATATTACCTCTATAGTCGTTCGGGTCTTTAATTTCTTTACGGTAACTCGTAAGTTCTTGGTCTTTCTGTTGTAGGTCAGCACTTAGTTTTTGAATTTGACCTGATAGTTGATTATCCCAATCCTCAAATCTTTTTTTAAACCCGATAATGCGTTCTTCAAGTTTGTTAACATCTTTCCCCAATGCTATATCAGCTATTATCTTTTCTATTCCCTTATTTTCATCCCCGTCATTTAATTTTAATTCAAAAGCGGCATCACTTGTAAAATAATTGAACCTATTGAAATTGTTATTGAGATTATGTCCGCGTGTCATGAAATTCTTGTACCACTCTGAATCTCTATTCTTGTATTTATTTTGCCTATCGGGATAAGTATAGACTTGACCTGCTACATCTGTCATCTCCAGCTTATAGTCAGCTTTGGATTCCAACTTGCTACAATCACCGGTAAGAACTAATTCAATTGCGTCTAACAATGAAGTTTTTCCAGTTGCGTTCGGCCCATTAATTAATACTACCGACCCAAAATTAAAGTCATCTTGCTTTGGGTATTTTCTATATTTTTCAAGTTTTAGAGAAGAAATTTGGGTTAATTCTAAACCTGATATGTTAATAGTTACTCCTTCGTTTGTTATTTCATTTTCTTGAAAAATAGTACCCTCTATATAATCTTCAACTGTTTTTTTAAAATTTAAATCGCTATAATCATAGACAAAATATAGTCCCTTGTCTTTTAGTGAATTGAGCCAAATGCTAAATAAATCCTTTGTAATGGTATTTGTTGAGGGTGCGCTGATTTGAATATTTGAGTCTAGCCAACTGTTGAATTCGTCAATAGTCATTACAAATTTTCTTGCAAAAGATTCATCTGTTTCAATTTCCTTTTTTAAATCCGTATTCTCAGAAATTAATTCAGCAACGGAAATAAAATAATAATAAAAATTCCATTGCAAATATCCAGGACTTGAATAGTAGTCATTTGCCAG
>JABDAB010000069.1 GCA_013289415.1 Gammaproteobacteria bacterium | reverse complement strand
GAGTTATCACAGCAACGAAAGTTAGACTCACGGAGAGCAAAGGAGGTTATTTCTACATTGCCTTATATGTTTTATATGCTTAAATTTTATTTGATTAAATATTGATCAGATACAACTAAAAGTGATACAATTGGATCCGTTTATTTTATACATGAATAAAAACCACTGATGAAAATCATTCATATTGCGCAAGGTCATAAGAAACCCATTTTAATTAAAGGAGATAAACCTTCGTCTGACATAATAGACAAGGTGGTTCACTCTCAGTTGAAAGTCGCTATAGCGATTAAGCTGCATTTACCTTGTCCTGTTGTGAATGAAAGGACGGGGTACAATCAAGAAAGATTTACTTCTAGAAATATAAAAAAAGCTTTCCCCACTGGCATTCCAACGCAATTCAATCAATTAACAAATGAACAAAAAAGAATGCTTTATGAGGAGGGCGCTGCACAAATTTTGTATGATATAGGCAAAATTCCGATTTTGTATCGTTCGTACTCGACAAAGATGGCGGCTCGTATGGAGCAGGTGCTCAATAATCCGATTGATATTTCTGACATGCCTACTTCTGTAGCATGTTTTAAACTAGAACAAAAGTCAAATGAGCTCGATGCCCTAAGCGCCGAAAGGGAACTTGAAGCAATACAGTATGCTGAAGAAGCTGCTTTTAAGAAATATAGTACATTTGATGGCGCCAAAGTTATTATTGTTTATGGAGCTAGTCATAATTTTAAGCCTTACTGTGAAGAAAGAGGCTACGATCATGAAATTATTGATTGCTGGAACAAAAGCCCATCACGGGATCCGTGGAGGCGTATGCTAAGAAGTGGCGTTTTTGCTGCATGTACCTCGGGTTTTCTGATATTAATGGGTGTTGGTTTGGCAGTGGCATTTTGTGGGTTTGCGACTATGGCAGTCATAGTCGCAAACCTGACTATACCGGGATGTGCCTTAATTGCTATTGCTACACTTGGCTTCGCTTTTGGTATGGGGGCATTAATTGGCTGGCTGACTGACTCAAAAAATGCTTTACCCCCGCACCCACCAATAGCAATTGCAACAGATCCCTCCAATACCAATCAAGAATTATCATCATCCGCGCGCATGCAAAAACGACTGACTGAACTTCGAATGATACAAATGATAAAAGAGAGAGAAATACGAAAAGAAAAAATGGAAGCCGTAAAATTGCGAGCTCATAACCTGGAAATGCAAGAAAAAGCAGGACTACATAAAGCGCCATTAAGTCCAATCGATATATCATTGTTTGGATTGCGACCAGGAAGTCCTCGCATTAATGACGAAAGTTCAAATGTTGGGCGTAGTATGTGTAATGACTCCTATGCCAATTTTTTACAACATTGGCATAGGAGTTAGAACCCCTAATTGCACACGTATCATGATCGCACCCGTTTTAGACCCGAGCGTACATGTAGCAATCTCTGGCTGAAGAACATCCAAAAGAAGGTAGGGTAAGCCACTTGCGAAGAACGCCTTCTCTATTAAAGCCTAATTTTTCCAAAACATTAATAGATCCTTGATTTGATAAATCACAAATAGCCCAAACACGTTGTAAATTAGATTGACACAACAACCAACTAACTACAGCATGCCCCGCTTCGGTAATTAATCCTTGTCCTTCAAAAGAAGGAGATATTCCATAATGAATCTCAGCCTTATGACCTTCTGACTCTACCAAAAAGACGCCTATTGCTTCATTTGTATCGGCTAATGCTATTACCCATGCAAATCGAGGTGATTCTTCAATCCAGGGTTTTATACACCAGTCGTTTAAAAACTTAGAGGTTTGTTCAATATTGGCGTGAGGTTTGTGCGTAAGAAACTTTGAACTATAAATACTGGGACAATAATTTTTAAACAAAAATTCAGAATCCTTATAAATTGAGGATCTCAATATTAGGCGCTTAGTTGATAGAGTTAATGGTTTCATGGGTTAGCTTTGCTCTTAATATGATTCTAGAGGTAGTGAAGGATATAGTTCTGAATCAATATCGATTGATCTCAAAAGAACTCTACTCAAATCAACACCCTTAATGGGATCTTCGAAAACATCTCGTGCATGAAAACCATCAGTATTTCTTAAAAATATTGCACGCCTTTCTTTTTGAGGTATGTAGATCTTGTTAGGATTATTTTGAAGAGAATCAAGAATTGATTTTATAAAATCAACCTGAGGTTTGTCGTTATCTTCCGGAAGAACTTGTCCGTTTATAAAAAATTTCAATTGACCTTCTTCGTTAATACTACTTACAGGGGCTTTCACATAACTTAATCCTGAATCCACAATTTCATTATTTTTATCTACATGAAAAATAGGTGATAATTTTATTTTAACAGACATTTTATCTTTAATTGACAAAGAACCATATTTTTCATAATCATCCCATAATTTTGTTGGAATCCACATAAAATTACCGGGATTATGATAACCTATATAAAGATTATATAAGGCAATCGTTTTTGATATCTCAATTTTTTCATGGCTCAATAGACCATCATTATGAAATTCTAATTTTACTCCTAGTGTATATCCAGACATTCCCATGGATTCAAGCCGTTCTGCATTGGAATGCAATGCTTTATGAATTGTAAATGGCAGCTCATTTATACGATCAATGTTGGAATTTCCAATATTATTAAATATACCAAGCATAACAGCAACACCATAAATATCATTAAACTCTTTATGGTGGAGGGTTGACTCAGGAATATCAAATGCAGAAATTGCAATATTAACATCATCTAGTAATGATATGATTTCATTAATTTCTTTAAAGAAAACATCACCAGCTATCTGAGCTATAAGTTTGTAACTTGATTTAACCAGCATCAATAACTTTCGCCAGCTCCACCACTTTATCATGCATATTAGAGTCAAATACTTTTGTTGCACATCGTAGTTTACGTCTAAACAGATTATCTATCCATTCGATTTGATACAGAAAGCCTGTGCTGTCTCCTGTTGCGAAGTACTCGCCTACCTTGTTAGCAACCTCATAGGTCACAGTGTCTCTATCCATGACGGTTGCCGTACCTGTAAGGCTTACATTGACCTCTTCATATGTACAAGGTGCAAAGTTAGACTCGAAATACTCGGTTAATCCAACCCAACCCTCAACTTTGTCATCGTGAACATAAACTCCAGTGGGTGCGTACATGATTACTCGTTTTACTACACTTGATGGCACAGATTTAAATGGGTATGCCATGGTTACATCAACTACGTCGGTAGTAATGTCAGCCGACTGTTTTTGACGAACTAGCGATTTAACGCGCTTGAGTTCCGGTTTCAACAATGCGTCAATGTGAAGTAGATTAGTTGCGGCCTGACTGTATTCATGGCGGTAACCATCTTTTTTTTGTTCCATAAGAGCTTTGTTTGCGGCCAAGCTTCTGGATGGCTCTACTATTGTTACGCCTGTGCCAGGAATGGGTAATCCCTGTTTTTTAAAGTAAGATTTTAGTTCGTCAGTTAATTGTGGCATTGCGGCGTTTAACGTAGTAACTGATAATATTGTTAGTGCTAGTAATGTCTTTTTCATTGTATTAACTCCTAGATACGTATGAATGCTATTAGCCGTTTTTGTCCCACCATCCGTCATAAATAGCACAGTCAGTGGCCTCCGTATACCAGTCATAAACCTTTATTAAAGACATCACGTGATACGCGGACTAGTAATAAAGAACTCTCGCCACCATCAGCAGTATCTGATTATATTTTGGGCCACATGTTTTCAAGAGGCTTAGGTGTACTGCAAGATTATGACAAGGCTATTAGCTATTATAAGAAATCGGCAAAATATGGATATCGTAGGTGTGCCATTTTAATCTCAATTGCATATGGGCATAAAGTAAGCAACGATTCGCAATCCAATGAAATTTATGAACATAGCAAACAATCTTATGCATGGATTAAAATAGCCAAAGCGCTACCAGATACAGACGTTGAGGATGCTAACTATATCTCACGTCTAATTAATTATTTCGAGCATGATAAAGGATTTAAACCATGTCTCCAGCAAGCTAACCTTATCGCAAAAAAAATATGTGCCACGATACCCAAGTGTATTCAGTGATCTTCGTATCCGAAGCTCGAAACTATTTGTCTCAGGCTTGTAATCCGATATCATCAACCGTTATTAATAAGCATTCATGGCTTCATTACAAACTCAGCTTTTAATTCATGAAGAAGCTGAAAGGTGTCAATGTACTCAACATTAAAATGCTTACAAATGTTGGGGATGAATATTTTTCTTTTAGCATCTTTGTTAAATTTTTCGTGAGTCACAATAATTGCACCCGTAGCCTTTGCCTTGGCAATTAACCATGGGTCGGCTCCATCTAAAAATTCTGCTCGAGCTGCGGAATTGATGTGTTCTAATGACATCACGTGATTGGCGATATGACCAAAAACCTCCTGAGTGGGCG
This sequence comes from Gammaproteobacteria bacterium, assembly GCA_013289415.1. GTDB lineage: Bacteria > Pseudomonadota > Gammaproteobacteria > Legionellales > Legionellaceae > DDPF01. The sequence continues at coordinate 2,978 of JABDAB010000069.1, read as the reverse complement.
TGTCATCCTCAGGAACAAAAAAATGCGAGTGCTTGTGCGCCCATGTAGCTAACTCGTCATGTCCTCTTGTTAACTCATTTCTTACATGATTGATGCTTGAGACATCATGTGTTTTGTTTGTGTGTAATAGCCAGTCCCAATACCCTGGGCAAATCTGCATGCCATAGTAACGGTTCTTAGCTTCGATAAAGGTATTTGAATCTAACAAATAATTCATGGGATCAACTTACTCGCAAATATATTCATTTGGCTGGGCTGAATGTTTAGCAGCTTGCCCGCGTCACGAAGTAGTAAGCGTCCGCTGAGAGCCTCTGTTATTACAGCATTAGAAAGCAAGGAACCATTTTTAGCTTTAATCGTGCCGTAATAGTTGCCACCACCTGATTTTTTGCCTTTATGTAATGCTGATACTGTTTCTTCATAAAATTGATTATAGGTATCTTTTGTTATGGCATTTAAATCGAGGGCTCTTTTTGCAACCACCAATGTACTTACATGAAATGTTAGCGCGAGAGATGTGAGATTGGTTAACAATGATTGCTGTGGATCCCATGCTTCCTTAAACTCTTTTCTGGGGACAAGAAACTCACCCGCAACCTGATTACAGAAGGATTCTTCTTTTGCATGATGATTGGTTATGTCAGAAATACCGCTGCTGCTGATCCAGATATGCGCTAACTCATGGATAAGGGTAAATAATCGTGCTGGGGGTGTATCAGTACTGTTGATAAACACCACGGGGGCTAGGGGATCACTAATAGCGAACCCTCGAACTTCATTAACACTCAGTTTTTGATTATTGTTATTAGCAACAACACCACTACGCATGACCATAATTCGAGCCGCTTCGGCTCCTTGAATCAGCTTGGTTTGATAATCTTCCCAACGCCCTTTTGTAGGCAACGCAACGTTAAGTGTTTTTCTAATACTGTCTACGACATCATTGATGGAGTCAGATAGTTTAAAGCTGCCTACAAAAGGCAACACATCTTCGCCTTGAACTTTGAGATACTCTTTGAACCATTCTTGTTTTAATGTCACATCGTTAACAATGTCGCGCAACTCAGGTGATACATCCCGAATGGCTCTACTACCAACCGTTCTTAGATCAGGTATTGGCAGTTTTTCACGGGGTGGCTCAGACAGGAAAAAATAGCCAAACGGGGTATGGGTGACATGTGCAAGTTTCTGAGCTTGGATGAACGTCGGCTTATCGGTACCATTTTCCCATGCTCTCACTTTTTCAAGCTTGAACTTGGTTTTGTCGGCCAATAGTCCTTCACTGAAGCCAGCACGTTCTCTGGCCCAAGTAAGAATTTTAGGATTAATTAAGGCTTGCGCAGTCATTTTCCATCTAAATAAGTGAAGTGGTTAAATCTATTATAGAGCAATATCGACTATTTTATCACCCAGCTCAGGTTTATTTTATTCGCATCTTTTCGCAACCCTTCAAATAGGTTATCATACCCAAAGTTGGGTAAGGTCTTGGGTAAGATTCGAGTCCATGCTATTTTTATTGTATTAAATCAATCAGTTACATGCCGGTTCGATTCCGGCCCTGGGCACCAATAAAATCGATAAGTTACAAAACAACAATGATCTTTGGGTTTCCTAAAAGGGCACTCATGGGGCACTTGGAAATAAATAGTTTATTTGACTTGTGGTTAGCCGCTTAGATAAGAAATCGCATAGTACAGGCTGTAGATTGATTTAAATTTGAAGTGATTCATTTGTACAAGTATCCTTACGGCTCAACGCCGATCACTGGTCTTTAAATATTTTTAAAAACCAAGATCTGGACAGTTTACAATGCGATTACATAGATAGTGCAGCAGTTTCTGTATGTTCCTCTGCGGTATCTCTAACCAATGCTATTGCGGCATTTAACTTGTCAGTTTGTGCAATGGTTATATGGAAAGGAACCGATCTTTTCTGAGCATTCCAAAGCTGAAACCCTTCACCGAACACAGTAGTAAGTGTTCTTGCGAATAGCTCCTGAGTAGCACGATTGGGTAAAAGATTAAGAATAGTATCTCTTCCACCGCCAACTGCTGGTGCCGCGGCTAAGTCAGCATCTGTCTTTATTTTACTAGATTCTGTGCTGGTAGAAACTACTTGAAAAGGGCAGCCATCAATGTCAAAGGTCATCGGTTTGCCGTGTAGCTCATCCATGGCTGCATCGACCTTCCTTAAATCCATCTCATTGTCAGTACTTCTATCGATACGAAAATCGCCAAAATAAGCAAGAGAAAGATGACACGCATCGGTCATTCCCGCAGCTAATTTATAAGCCTCAAATACATTGCTCATCTCAACATCACCAACTTTTATTGATGGGAAACGAGGCTGTAAAACAGCAAAAGCGTCCGCTACACATGATATCGGTGCGCCATCAATGTTAGTAATTTCAAGAGCTAAAAAATAATCTTTTTCAAGTTGTTTTTTTACAAATCTATCTGTTCGACCAACTGTTTCTATCATTTTAATTGTACCCGTAACTTTCATATTTTGCTCCAGTCAAAAAAAATCTTTAATGTACATTAAAAGTACTTTTTTGTAAAGTAAAATGTTTAGTAGCTTGCCCGCGTCACGAAGTAGTAAGCGTCCGCTGAGAGCCTCTGTTATTACAGCATTAGAAAGCAAGGAACCATTTTTAGCTTTAATCGTGCCGTAATAGTTGCCACCACCTGATTTTTTGCTTCAGGTAGACCCAAGGGCCGATCGAACAAATACACACATCTAGCCAAGCTCTTTGAAGTGCATTCAGAAGCATTGGTTGGTAAAGTCATTGAGTTGGCATTGTCTGGTGATCCTGTGTCATTACGGTTGTGTATTGAGCGTTTGGTACCAAAGGTAACGGATAGACCCGTAACTGTTGTGATGCCTGATCTTTCCGCCGCTGAAGCAACAAAAATTATACCCGAGCTGCTACAATCACTAGCAGGTAAAGAATTGAGCATATCTGATATAAAGAGTCT
>JABDAB010000068.1 GCA_013289415.1 Gammaproteobacteria bacterium | reverse complement strand
AATTCTCTGTTTTTTCGCAGGGGTGGTTTTTGTTTGTATAAAAAACACACAGGTCCTGTATTTTATATTCGCCGTTCTGTTATTCAAACCGCGCTGGTCTATCGTTGCCTGGTTTTTGGTTGCTATTGTTTGGAGTTTTTGCCATCAAAGATGGGTATCTGACACATCCATGCCGGATGTAAATGTGATTCAAAATGCTGAACTACAAGGCTATGTCGTATCAATTCCAGTGATCACAGCTAGTAAAACACAGTTTAAATTTCAGACCACACGTCTTGATAAACAACCGGTCAATGTTCGTCTACTTCTGTCCTGTTATAACAACTGTCCTGATTTCCGTGCAGGACAGGAATGGCAACTTAACTCTAAATTGGTAAAACCCGTAAATTTGGGTAATCCAGGTGGATTTGATTATGTTAGCTGGTTGAATGCACGACATATTAACTGGACAGGGTATGTTATTCGGGGAACGGCACAATTAGTTAAAAGCAATGCGAATCACAATCCCATACTCACATTGCGTCAAAACATTGCGGCAACATTGGCTAAAATTGATCCCGATGTAAAAACGCTGGGTATTTTACAAGCGTTGACGTTAGGGATCACGACTCATATTGATAAAGACAGCTGGGATCTGTTTAGACGTACGGGAACAACCCATTTAATGGTAATCTCCGGTTCGCACATTGGACTGGTTGCAGGATTCACTTATGGATTTATTAAATGGTTATGGTGTCGTTTTAGTCGACTGTGTCTTCTTTTTCCAGCGTCCAAAGTGGCCAGTATTGCCGGATTTTTTATGGCGGCCTTTTATGCTCTGTTGGCAGGGTTTGAAGTGCCTTCTCAACGTGCGCTGATAGTCTGTTTTTTTATGTTTTTTCGACATTTTTGCAGTCAACGATTTGGCGTATGGCAGTCTTGGCGTTATGCATTACTTGCGGTGTTAATTTTTGAACCGCATTCCGTGATGATGCCTGGTTTTTATTTATCATTTATTGCGGTAGCTATATTGGTATTGATTAATCAACGATTTTCATTCGCTGGATTGCGTAAAACGCTGTTGATGCAATTGGCTTGCTTGGTTGGATTAATGCCCCTGACGCTATTCTGGTTTTCTTATGGCGCGGTTAATGGGTTTGCCGCCAATATATTAGCTATTCCATGGGTTAGTTTTATTATCGTACCTTTAGGATTGTTTACAGCACTGACAGGGCACTGGTTTGTTTTTCCTTGGCTAGTGACAATTTTGACGCATTCTATTGATTATATGTTCTATTACCTGAGCTGGATTGACTCCTTTGCTTTCGTTAATCTAAGTTTCCCAGTGACTCAATTTCTGTCGCCACTAGCGCTTATGATTGCAATTAGTCTTCTGGTTCTTTTGCCACTAGCTCGATTGGTGCCTGTGATTCTGATTATAACAATAGCAGGTCTTTTCCCAGCATATGAAAAAATACACCAAGGCGAGGTTAAAATAGATGTCATGGATGTTGGACAGGGGTTGGCTGTAGTCGTTCGTACCGCGAAACACCAACTTGTATATGACACAGGTGTTAAATTTTATCAGGGAAGCGACATGGGGAAGATCGCCATCATTCCTTACCTTAAGACGTTGGGTGTGAAAAAACTGGATAAAGTCATTATTAGTCATCCTGATCTTGATCATCGTGGTGGATTGGCATCGTTGGAAGAAACATATGACATTAATGAGTTGATTGTGGATGACCCAGTTTTTTATAAGCGCGGTTCATCCTGCCATCAATATCCAGATTGGAGCTGGGATGGCATTTCGTTTCATTTTTTCGCCATTGCAACACCTCTCAAGAGTAAAAACAACTCGTCGTGTATTTTGCAAATTTCATCGCCGGCAGGGCAAGTCATGCTTAGCGGAGATATAGAGAAACCGGCAGAACAATATTTGGCTAACACCTATGGAAAAAGCCTGGCTTCGTCAGTTCTGGTCATACCACATCACGGCAGTAAAACATCCTCATCACCTGGTTTTATAAAAAACGTAGCCCCACGATACGCGATCGTATCATACGGCTTTGATAATCGTTATCACTTCCCACATCAACAAGCCATGCAAACTTACAAACAGAACAATATTCCCGTCTATAACACCGTCGATTGTGGCATGGTGAGTGTGAGTTTAAAGGCCAAGAGCATGAGTGAAAAGCCTAGCTGCTACCGCAAATTAAGTCGGTAAATTCCCTGTTATTTTAAGGGGTGCAACTCTAAATTTGCCTATGTGAGAGTTGCACCCTATTTTAAGCATTAAAATTGCTCAATTTATGGACTTATGGTATCATGCTGCATATTAAATTTGAGTCGTGTTCGTTTATGATGCGTGTGACGTTTATTCTGCTTTGCCTGTTTTCATCCTTTGCCAATGCTGCCGCTCAAGTGTGTCAGCAACGCCATTGTGTTGCAGTTGTTGATGCGGGCAGCACAGGCTCCAGATTGCATATTTACGCATATGATCTAGATGGTAAAAATACACCCATTCAAGTCGATCAAATATGGTTAAAAAAAGTAAAGCCGGGTTTTGCCAGCATTGAACTAAAAAATATTGATGCTTATTTGGCAGATTTGTTTTCAAAAGCCCCCGATCAACATATTCCCGTACACTTCTACGCTACAGCAGGGATGAGACTGGTGTCCCAAGCCAAACAACAATTGTATTACCAATCCTTACATAACTGGTTTTCAACTCAAAATCAGTGGATGTTGCAAGATGCCAAAACAATTACCGGAAAACAGGAGGGTATATTTGGATGGCTTGCTCTTAATTATAAATTGGGCACGTTGCAATCTAAGGATAAGCCACTGGTGAGCATGATGGACATGGGTGGTGCGTCCGTCCAGATAGCCATTCCTGCTGAACACAGCGAAGCAATAGACCCGAAAGATCTCGTCCAACTGGACATTTATGATCGTCACGTTACCTTGTTTGTACACAGTTTCCTTGGACTAGGTCAAACAGAAGTATCACATCACTATTTAAATGCAGCGAATTGTTTCCCCTACGATTATCCTTTACCCAACGAGTCAACAGGGCAGGGAGATGCACAATCCTGTCAACAGGACATTTCTAAATTGATCAATTCAGTGCATGATGTTAATAAACTGGTAAATCCCGTGTTAATTGCAAACTCAAACCCCTCATGGTACGCAGTTAGTGGACTGGCCACACTGGTTAAAAACGGGCTGTTTAATTTCAAAAACAATCAGTTCACAAGCCAAGACATGCTACAGCAAGCTGACAGTGAGTTATGCCACCAATCTTGGCAAACACTGATCAAACTGAACAAATATAATGACTACACATTTATTGATTGCCTGAACTCATCATATTATTACGGATTACTGGTGAACGGATACGGTTTGCAGCCAAGTCAGTTAGTCAATTTTATGTCAGATGAGGACGAGCCCGACTGGACTCTTGGCGCGGTATTGTAGGGGCTGTTGACATTATGGCAGTACGTCACCGCTGGATCCTTTGCCCATCCTACTAAATCGCAGCGAAACCTCCTCACAAGAAGGCCACTGAAATAGTCCGCCTATAAATTCTCCTCCCCAAGGTCGGCATCGTTGAGGATCTGATTGTCCAAAAATTCCCAAAACCGGTGTTTGAACAGCCGCGGCCAAGTGCATCGGACCACTATCGTTAGCAATAACCTTTGCCGCACATTTCATGATGGCGGCAAACATCGGGATATTCAAATCAGGTAGGATGCATACCTCTTTTGCTAGCTCTTGTTTAAAACGTGAGTTTTCAAAAGGGCCAGGACAAGCGATGACTTGCTTGCCTTCTTGCAACAGGGTATCGGTTAGCGATTGCCAATGAGGCCATACTTTTGACATTTTATTGATACCTGTGCCCGTTGAACCAGGGCATATCACCACAAATTCTTTTTTGATCTGATGTTTTTTTAACAGTGCAACGGCTTGCTCAAGATAATAATCAGAGATAACTAATCTGGGCTCTTGTGGAGATAATAGATCTTGATTTACGGCAAATTGGGTCAATTGCCAAAAATACTCAATTTCATGGAGGCCGGATTGTTTTTTTAAGGAATGCTGCAAGAAGAGTTGTCGCCCATTGGCACGATAACCGATTGTTCTAATGCCCGTGTGTACAAGATGTAGAGCGCTTGATAGTCCATTGGTTAAAAGTACACAATCACTAGTCTTGGTTTTTTTAAATGTCTCTCTAGCTTGCCAAAAATTAGAAGGTAACACATGAATATGGTAATCATAAGCAGAAAAAAAATCCTTAATCCAAGGTTTGCCAAATAACTCAAAGGTAATGCCAGCCGAGGTGAGTGCAGTTAACGTGGGTAAAGCCATGATGACATCGCCCAACCAATTCGGTAATCGTATGGCCAAATGTTTCATAATCACCCTGAATAACGCTCTTTTAAAAGATGGGGAGAACGAGCCTGTCCACGCGAAGGCGGCGATGCCCGAAGGGCGGATGAGGGGTTTTGCTGATGCATTTCAATAAACTCACCTAAACATAACCCCATAAAGGCAATAAACAAATAGCCTATTCCTGAGGTTACCAAGAATGTGTCTGAGAAATTTGCAACCAAAAATGGCAACAAAATTGCTTGAGAAATGCTGCACATTTCTTGTAAGCGGAAACTCATATTGACCAAAATAATTAAAAAGCAGCCCCATCCAAACAATCCTAATAAGCCAAATTCACTGGCAATGAGCCAATACTGGCTGTGCGGATTGGGGGCAAGATTAATCCATTCTGGAATAGGGTTATCCTGAACAAAATGAGGTATAAAACTTCCTGTACCTTGACCCAATAGAGGTTTTTCTAAAAACAGTAATTTTGCATAGCGATGAAACTGTAAACGAAAACCTAGATTGGAGTTTTGATGACCTTGCTGATAATTATGAATATCAGTCATCATCATATGAACGCCTTTAGATAGCGTTTCATGATGGGTTTGCTGAATCACCAAACTGAGGGAGAGTACAAAAGTTAAAATAGTATATCGAACTGATTTCAGGTGAAAATTTTGTAATAAAAACAAAGTCAACAGAATCAGATAGATAACATAACCGGTTCTTCCTGTGTTGACAAATATAATTTGAAAACTAAACAAAAAGACAGCCATGAAATAAAGCAATTTTAATGGTCTGCTTTTGATATGGATGCCCATCCAGGCAGCCAAATACGCTGCTGTAGCCATCATATAACTGGTGACAATGTGATTATAAAACACTTGACCAGGATCCCATATCACACCAGTTACAGGTCTGGGATAAACATATTTATATAAAGACAGCATGCAGGTGATAAACATACCGATTAAAAATGCCTGGATGCCAAAATATCTTATTTTTTTATGACTAAATCCCACCGCAAATATAGGTATAAAGAGTAATTTGCCGTATTTTTCAATCATGGACAATTGCTGTTCATGGCTGCCTATGCTCCAAGCACAGGCTATTAAAGTAATGGTGCAAAATCCAATTGCAGCGATGGAAATGGGTTTGGAAAAAATAAAGGCTAGATCATGGCGGCATGTGGGTGCGATTAAAATAACAAACAGTGCAAAACCAACACCAATACTTTTAATGGTAGGGCCAAGACAGATACATAACAGCAATGCAACCATAACTAAGGGTATATATTTTTGTATGTATATTTTAACTTCAGTCATCGTATAGGAAATCCTGTCGTCCCGGGATAATGGGGTTATTCTTAAATCATCTCCAGCAAGGGTAATCCTTTGAGTAAAATTATTCAATAAGCTGTGGCATCATTAACGCCAACCGAGCGGGAGCGACGTGCCCACCACAATCCAACCAACCATGGGCGAGCTTAAAATGTGTGTATTTACTTGCCATCACCAGTTATAATTAAAGCATAGCTAATCCGAGGGGTTCAACATTGAAACAAACCCATACTATTTCTCTTGAGCAATGTGAGTTAGGCAAAAAAGCTGAATATAACCCGCATTACAATCCTGATGTGTTATTTGCAATTCCAAGACAAAGTAAACGAGATGAGATAGGTATCCATGATCCGTTGCCGTTTGTTGGTTTTGATATCTGGAATCATTATGAAGTATCTTGGCTAAATGAAAAAGGAAAACCAATCGCAGCTATTGCTGAAATTGTTTACCCATGTGAATCCAAAAATATCATTGAATCCAAATCAATGAAGCTTTATTTTAATTCATTCAATAATACAGTCTTTAAAGACATTGAGACATTACAATCCATAATCATAAAAGATTTGAGCTCGAGAGTTGGGTTGCCAGTCGTAGTTAAAATTACTGATTTAATCGATGCAAAATCCGGTCAATTTACTTTCTGCATGGATGGTGTATGTCTGGATGCATTAGATGTTGCATGCTCTATTTATACAGTTCATGCGGATTTTCTATCGACTGAACCGGCGGCTGGTGTTGTAGAGGAAGTACTCTTTTCCAACTTGTTAAAGTCGAATTGTCTGGTAACCAATCAACCCGATTGGGCCAGCGTTCAGATTCGTTATAAAGGAAATAAAATCAATCATGAGGGATTGTTAAAATACCTTGTGTCGTTTCGTAACCACAATGAATTCCATGAGCAATGCATTGAACGTATTTTTGTAGATATCATGAGAAAATGTGAACCAGAGAAACTTGCCGTTTATGGTCGATACACGCGCCGAGGAGGATTGGATATTAACGCTTACCGCGGGACGAGCAATATTAAACCTTGTGTTGATAATATAAGGCTTATACGGCAGTGAAAATCTGGACTCAGTCATTGGTCATTGGGTAAGGACAAAGAGATGCGTCGTATTCATATGAGTACGGCAAATGATTAGGCGATTATGATGAACAAGTATATTGGCAGTTCATTTGTCTAACTTGCAGGTAGAGTGGTGCATATAGGCACAGCGCATTCTGTTGTTGATAGAGAGCTAGAGCAGATGTTGTAAGAGTAAACTGTCTTGCCATTAATGGAACAATAATAGGGCGATTTTAATGTTGTTGTCGTTGTCGAATAAACAGTAGCATAAGTTGTACAACCCGTCTGTGTTGAGCCTGTAGGGCAAGGTACTGCTGCTCCTGATGCGGGGCATGATGCAGTTTGGGCGCCTTTAGGGCAAGGCGGTAAGAGAGATTGGGCGACAGCATTATAAGAGTTCGTAGCGAGCATGAGTACAGCACCTGTCATCGCCGCAACCCGTGCATTGTGTACTAAAATCTGCCATTTGTTAGCGTTCATGACTATATTCCTTATTCCGTTGGTCTTGGACTTCATGGGATGTATTGAGCCTGAGCACATCAACATGAACCTGTGTATTTTTAGTATAGTAAGGAACTTGTATTTGTCAAACAGGCAGAAAAATTATAACCTGTTTTTTAATGTCGCTATCGCATTTCAAGACAACCCAATAAATTTGCTGATTTGATCTAATTTGGAGTTCGGACAAAGCCACATGCAAAAACACGCATGTAGCTTGTCCAAATAATTGATGTCTCGATTTAATAGGAGGTTTGAGTATAACTATCCATCATCGGAACCCCCGTATTAAATACGCTAACCTTTCTCAATTACC
>JABDAB010000067.1 GCA_013289415.1 Gammaproteobacteria bacterium | reverse complement strand
TACAACCATTTCAGCCCTGCCCTTAGAAATCAAATCCAATGTTGCAAAATTCTGAAAAACCCTGACAGGGTCAGCCGCGCTCAATACAGCAACTGCACTTGCAAGTCTGATACGTTTCGTTAGGGCAGCAGCTGCAGATAAAATAACAGCCGTTGCAGAATCAAGAAATTCTTTCCTATGGTGCTCACCGATACCAAACACATCGACACCCACATCATCCGCGTGTTTTATTCTTTCAAGTAAAAGGGACATGGCATCGTCACTTTTTATTGATTCTGTACCGCTGCTATTAAACATGGTAGCAAAACTGTCCACACCAATTTCTATGTTTTCAATCATTAGAAGAAGTATCTAAATACAAGCCGCTCGAAACAAATATACGTCCAACCTACTCCAATAAATGTCGACAAATGGTAAAAAAAACCGTTAACAAATATCAATGATTTTTTTTACCATTTGTTATCGTCGAAACGAAAGAAGATAGTGGAATTTTGTGAGACAGCGAAAAGTAAAAAAGCAAAGTAATCAATAGGTATAAAAATGAACAGAATGAACTCTTGCACCAGATTCACTATCCTACTATTAATCGGCTGCACTACACTATTCACACGGTGCTCCAATAATTCTACCAATAGTGAGGCTCACTCTAAGGAAATGCAATCTAAGATTGATTCAATGCAAATCGTTCTAAGGAACATAGATGCAGGCAACTCAACACTTGCAAAAAATCTTATGACATTTGACACACTGGATTTCACGGTATTTTCAAATCAGGAATGGATTCGCCTTCATGAAAGCCACTCAAAGGATATTACAGTGTACTTGCCAGATGGGCACCATACTGATGGCATTGAAAGACATATCGAAGACTTAAAGGCATTGTTTGTGTACGCACCCGACACAAAAATAAAACAACATCCTATTAAGATCGGTAACAATACTGGTGAATGGACCTGTGTTATGGGCTTTATGGAAGGCACCTTTTCAAAACCAATGCCCAATGGCAACGGCCAATTCATTCAAGCTACTGGGAAATCATTTAAATTTCCTATGTGTACAATAGGACATTGGAAGAATGGACTTATGATCGAAGAATGGTTGTTCTGGGATAACCAAACTTTCCATACACAAATTGGCTTAATCAAGTAATTCTGTTCAACATGTTTCAATACCAAATCAAACCTATTAATGATAGAATCACTATTTAATCTTAACAATAAAAATTAAGAAAACATGAGCAGCTTGCAAATTAGAGACCAGAAAAATGATCATCTCCTGACGCCGTTAAATTCTGCCTTAATTGTTATCGACTATCAACCGCCACAGATCGCTGACGTTACATCCATGGATAGGAACGACATGGTCAAAAATATTGTAGCACTAATAAAAACGGCAAAATTGTACAAAATTCCTATCGTTCATTCTACGGTAAACGTAAAAACAGGATTAAACCAACCACCTATCCCCCAAGTCCGTCAAGTGACAAGCGACTTGCCCAGTTATGATCGCACTTCAATTAATGCGTGGGAGGACAAAGAATTCTTAGATGCCGTTAAAGCTACGGGCAGAAAAAAATTGATTATGGCAGCTCTCTGGACGGAGGCTTGTTTATCGTTTCCAACATTGGATGCGTTGAAAGAAGGTTACGAAGTATACCTAGTTGTGGATGCGGTAGGCGGAACGTCCCTAACTGCCCATGAAGCCGCGTTAAGAAGGATGGAGAACGCTGGTGCGCAACCAGTAAGCGTTATCGGGCTGATTAGCGAGATCCAACGTGACTGGGCAAGAACCGGAACTATTGGTGAGGAAATAGCAATAATAAGTGAACTTGGGGGTGTTGTTGGGCTTCAAATGAAGGGTAGTTTAATTGAAAAAGAGCTTGCAAAGGAGAATAAGTAACGCCAATTAACCATCCAAAGCTTGGCTATTAGCGGACTTCAAATAGCTGTATTCGTTAAAACAGTTTTTAAACAGTTGATAAATCAAACACACCAATTAACATCAAACATTATGGAAAACAAATCAGAACTCAACAAAGCTATTGCACGTGAGTACGTAGAAAAAGTGTTTAATGGACACAATCCCAGTCTTGCAGAAAAATATTGTACTCCAGATGTAAAATGGCATGGAGGAACATTAGGCACAATGGATGGAATAAAAAACCTTACCGGATTACTCGTAGGCTTTATAGCTGCCTTCCCCGATTTACATGCTACTGAATATGATATCATAGCGGACGGCGACAAAGTCGCAGTTCGTTTCATCGTTGAAGCAACACATTCTGGAAACTTGGTAGGAATTGAGGCAACTGGGAAAAAAGTTAGATGGGACGCAGTAGACGTATATCATTTCAAGGATGGTAAAATCACAGAAGAATGGGCGGCAGATGATATGGCTGCAGTAATGCACCAAGTCGGAGCAATTAAACTTCCGTATTTACAATAACGGATGACACTAAACTTGAAATAAGACTCAAAAAGTGACTCTATTCGAGAGCATTCAAAAGTTAGCTTTCGGGGTTAAAGGTCTAGTTAAAAACGAAAGCAGCATTTCGACCAGGTCGAAATGTCGCTTTCAATTTGGTCAACCTCAGGCACTAGTATAAATAACTCAATTATGAAGAATGTATTAGCCGAAGTAATGGAAGAGAGCCTACAGCAAGTATGGAGCGAACACGATGCGAATCGTAGAATCAATGCCATTGAAAGCCTCTATGCAAAGGATTTTACAGTATTTGAAGTGGACGAAGTCATAACAAGTTATGATGCTCTCAATCGTAAGGTTAGCAACACATTAAATGGTATGCCTCCTGACTTTATTTTCACCAAATTGAAACCGGTTATTATCAATAACAATGTTGGTCGGATGGTTTGGGGGCTTGGCCCTAAAGACAAAGCAGTTATTGCCACTGGAATGGATGTTGTCATTTTTGAAAACGGCAAAATAAAATCATTGTACGTATTTCTTGATAGTTAAGATAGTCGTAATAGTGAAAAAACAAATCAGTTTTTCGGGAAAGGGGCATAGCGCCGACATTGGGGATATGAAAATTTTTCGCATCCTGCCCAATAGGTATGCCAATGCAGTGGGGCCGTTCGTCTTTCTCGACCATATTGGCCCAACTACCCGCCGAAACGGAAATGACGAAAAGAAAACAGGTACCGGTTCTCATCCTCATAGAGGAATTGCAACCTTAAGTTATATTCTACATGGTCAGGCGGAACACTTTGATAGCCGAGGAAATCATGAAAAAGTTTATTCGGGTGGAATCCAATGGATGAAAGCAGGTGACGGTATTGTCCATGATGAAAATATCATACCTGATCCACATGAAAAGAATGGATTAGTCCATGCCCTTCAATTTTGGATTAATTTACCCGCAAAGAACAAAGCTGAAAAACCAGAATACTTGGCTATTCAGGCTGACCAAATACAACAGAAGCTGTTAGAAAACGAGAGTGGTTGGATAAAAGTAGTTTTGGGGAGTTATGAAGAATTTACATCCCCCATTCCTAATTATTCTAAACAGTTTTTGTATCATATTAATTTAGAAGCTGGAAAGACCTTTGAGATAAGAATACCAGGTAACATAGAGGTTGCAGTTTTTTTATCAAGCTACGGTGCAATTGTCAATGATACGGAAGCAGATGCTGGTGAATTTATTGAATTTGACAGGAAGGAAGGAGTCATTGAACTAATAAATAATTATACGGTCACAAATGAAATTATGATTTTCGGAGGCAGTCCATATTCTGAACCTATTGTCGTAGAAGGACCATTTGTGATGAATACGTTTGCAGAGATAGCAGATGCGTATCGTGATTTTTATGCCGGCAAATATGGTGAAATCAATTACAATCACATAGAAAATAGCTAAAATGGAAAATTCTGAAAACACAAAAACAAAATGGGACATTGACATATATCATAGTCAAATTGGCTTTAAGGTAAAGCATCTAATGTTTACAAACGTCAGAGGCTCATTCAGGGAATTCGACGCCAGCATCTATACAACCGGGGAAGATTTCATGACCGCGGAAATTGATCTCTGGATAAATCCTGCATCAATAAATACCGGCGATGATAAAAGAGATGATCATTTAAGAAATGCAGATTTTTTCGATGTTGAGAATTTTAAGGAAATAAATTTCACTGCGGACTCTTATGAAAAAGTCGATAACAATGGCAACAACTACATATTGTACGGGAATCTCATTATTAAGGGAATAAAGAAGCAAGTAAAGCTAACTGTCGAATTTGGCGGCGTTGTAAAAGATCCCTGGGGAAATCAAAAAGCAGTATTCAATATCAATGGGAAAATCAATCGGAAAGATTGGGGCCTAAATTGGAATGCGGCGTTGGAAACTGGAGGAGTTTTAGTAAGTGACGATGTTTGGATAGACTGCGAAATCCAGTTAGCAAAAAAATCTTAAAAGACGGCCATTTGTTTGTCTTTTTAAATCTCTGGTCTTTGTTCAGTAGAGAAAGAACGATTTTATGGAATGGCCTGTAAAATCAAGCTAAAATATCGGATGCAACAAAATAAACGTACTATGGCTATTAAAAGAAAACTAGTAAATATTTATACTCCTCAAAAAGAGCGCGGGTTCTTGGGTACAGGCCATATCGCTCGGCCTCTTGTTATGGGGAACTTCATCGATACAGATCCTTTTATCGCGTTAATGGATGATGACCTTAATAAGAAGGACAATAGTCCAGCTGGTGGTCCACACCCGCACGCTGGTTTTGAAACCGTTTCTCTCCTTATAGATGGAAAGATTGTAGAAATGCTTGAGTCAATGAAAAAAGGTGATTTTCAGGTCATGACTGCAGGAAGCGGAATTGTTCATACAGAGACGATTAATGAACCCACACAAGGCAGGTTATTCCAATTGTGGCTAAATCTACCTAAAGTGGATCGATGGACTACACCACGTCTGCAAATCTTGCCAGCAGAACATGTACCTACATCAGAACAAAATGGAATAAGTCTAAGGGTCTATAGTGGTTCATTGGATAAACTGAAGTCACCCATTCAGAACTATGTCCCCTTGATTGTAGCTGAGATCAGTATGCAGCAAGGAGTGTTAGCGACGCTGACAATTCCTGCTGACTTTAACAGTTTTCTTGTAATAGTAAGTGGAACGGTCGATGTGGGGGAAAATGAAGAGAGGTTGCTTCAAGACCAAGTTGGGTGGCTCGACCATTTTCAAGATGATGCACCAAGTGAATTGATATTGAAAGCTGGAGAAGAAGGTGTTCGCATGGTTTTATACGCTGCAAAACCAACTGGAGGAGAAATTGTATCAAATGGTCCATTCATTGCTGATACCCCTCAAGAAATAATGCGGCTTTACCAGAGTTATAGAGAAGGGAGAATGAAACATATATCAACAGCGCCAGAGAATCAGAGAATAATTTATTAGACAAGTATTAAAAAGCGGTTAAGGAATGCAATACCAATTTGAGAAGCCAATTCATGGCATAATAAGCAATGAAAAGTATCAGTGCACTGTAGAATGGCGAAATGGATCTTTTATTTCTGATGAACCTGAAGTATTAGGAGGGAAAGACACAGCACCAGATCCATTTACACTGTTGCTTTCGTCGCTCGTGATATGTACGTTGAATACAATTCGTATGTACGTTGACCGTAAAGGTTGGTCAATGCCGCAAATTGAGGTCAATGCAAATATGTACCAAAAAATAAAAGATGGGAAAACCATAACAGTTATCGACAGAGACATTTTTTTTCTCAGCGAAGTTGATAAAGAACAAAAAAAGCGATTGGTTGAAATTGCCAAACTTTGTCCTATTTCAAAGATTTTAGAGGGAGATATAAACGTGAGGACTTTCTATTTCGAGGACCATGAAACCGAAAAAAAAATCAACTACACGAACAATGAAATTACTGTAGTGTGGCAACCGGAACTCTGCCAGCATTCTGAACGATGCTGGTCGCAATTACCTGAAGTTTTTGATTATAAAAAGAGACCTTGGATAAATCCACAAGGAGCGTTATCACAAGAAATAATTGAACAAATCAAGAAATGTCCTAGTGGCGCCTTGAGTTATAAGTTTAACCATTAGTTGTAGCAGTTTACTTTTAGCTATTACCCTATCGAAATGCAAATATAATAGTTGAAAATAATGGTGGAATACGAGGTGCATAATAATGAAACTGCCATGCAGTTTGAGGTATTGCTTGGTGACAAAAAAGCATGTCTATCGTACCGTTTTTATAAAAATGATATCGCCTTTATGCATACGTTTGTTCCAGCGGAATTCGGAGGAAAAGGAATCGCCGGTACGCTGGCGAAAGCCGCGTTCAATTATGCCGAGACGCACAACAAACAGGTAATTGTGTTCTGTCCTTTTGTAGCCTCATTTATTCAAAAACACACAGAATATAAAGCGCAACTTGACCCTGAATATGGAAGAGCTGCAGGGCATGAGAGTTCGTAATGAAAGAAAGCCAATCGCAACATCCAACTTCTTCATGAAAAATATTTTTGGAATATCTGTGCTCGCACCGTTCAAGGAGAAGCTATTCAGTACCTTATGGATAGCTGCGTTTATTTCTAACATCGGGACATTAATGCAAAGTGTAGGTGTGAGTTGGCTGGCGGCAACAATGTCTGGGTCTGCACTGGTGATATCTCTTCTCCAGACGGCCACATCCCTTCCAGCTCTGCTTTTCAGCTATCCGGCGGGTGTGATCTCCGACCAATCCGACCGGCGGAAATTATTGATATGGTTACAGATATTCCAGTTTATCGTGGTACTGATACTGTCCATTTTGACACTGCGACATTTATTGAATATTTTCTTACTCATACTCTTCACATTTTTTATTGGCATTGGCTCTGCATTTACTTCACCAGTATGGCAAGCCATAACGCCAGAGGTGGTAAGTAAAGAACATCTAAAAAGTGCTATAGCACTAAACGGTATAAACTTTAATCTGGCAAGGGCTGTAGGACCTGCGCTGGGTGGAGCTATTTTTATAGTAGGAGGAATACAATCCATTTTTTTATTCGATGCTGTTTCTTTTCTTGTGCTAACGGCTGGATTGTATAAATGGAATAATACGTCATCGGTATCCGGTTCGATACATTTCAGAAAGACCGCGATTGAAGGGATAAGGGCAGTAAATAAATCAAAACCATTTAAACATTTACTAGTCAGAACCGTTTCTTTTACAGCCTTTGTCAGCATTGTTTTTGCGTTTCTCCCTCATTTGTCCAAATATGAATGGGCCCAGAATAGTGGGCAATACACATGGCTTTGGGTGAGCCTGGGGATTGGGGCTATGATTGGGAGTTATTTATACGGCATTTGGAGTGATTCTATGAAAGCTTCTAAAATAATACTTATTAGTTGTGAAATAGTTGCAGGTAGCCTTTTTCTACTAACTCTTACAGATAATTTCTATTTACTCAATTTGATTATGATGATTACTGGTGTTGGCTGGATCAATGCTATGTCTACTTTAAATGTACTTGCGCAGCAACACTCCCCCAATGAGTTAAAAGGAAGGTTTCTAGCGGTAAATGTGTTGGTATTCCAGGGATCCATCGCATTGTCGAGTTTATTCTGGGGGTATTTGTCCAATATGATAGCGATATTATTGGTAATGAAAATAGCTGCTTTATGCATGGCTGTCTTATGCGGTC
>JABDAB010000066.1 GCA_013289415.1 Gammaproteobacteria bacterium | reverse complement strand
CGTGAAAAAGAACAAATATAGCTAAGGATAAAGGGTACCAAAGAAGGCTATGAAGATGTTAATTTTGACTGGTTTACGATTGTTGAAAAACACCTTGATTTTGCTATTGGAGCAGTTGATGCCTTTATAAATGGCGATGAAAAAACAAAAAAGGGCATTTGTTTGCAATTCGGTTGGAACTGGACATTAAAAGGCAAAAACCTCTTTATTGACAAGCAAAAATGGCTTCTCGCGATTGAAAATATTCAAAAAATTACAGCGTACTATTTAGGTCCGTTAGAACTGAAAACTACCCTTATAAAATCTGACTTTAATCCCCTAATTAACTACCTTAATTTTACTATGCGGAGACTGTGCAACGACATCAGAACTAATTCGCCTTGATGTTCACATTTCAGATGTAAAAACTATTATAAGTAACAAAATTGCCCCCCCTTTTTAGTATCCTTAATCTAAAGCACAATAATTTCTATGGAAACAACACAACTAAAAAATAATTTATAAGCGTTGCGCGTTGCTAGAAAGGCCAGATGACACCTGTTTACAAAATTTAATAAAAATTAGTAAGGTATATAACGTATCAATTGACACTATGTTAAAATCCCACTAAGTAACACTTAATTCTTTTTTATTTACCCATTTAAAGCCCTCATCGGATGTAATAGTAACGACATCAACGGGACCACCGACCCCGGTTATTCCACCTGGATTAAGGACTGTCCCATCTGAAAATCTTTGTATACTTTCAGTAATTTGGGTAACGAGAACACAAAAATCTATAGAATCCTGAAGTGTCATAATATTCCAATTAATAATATACTCCATGCCATTTAATTCGGCATTAACATCAACCCCATTCGCTTTTGCAGCCTGAACAAAAGGTAATGAATCAATTTCCCAACTTTTCCCTTTTATAATTCGCCCAATAACATCAGTTTGCCCGATCCAAAGTGGACCACCGAACTCAGTATCACGTGTGATTTTTTGGTTGTCAGGAACCGAAATCATGTATGCACGGCCAATATCATCACTATCGATGCCAGCTACGATAAAATTTATTAAATCTATATAAAAGTTTTTTTCAACTTTCTGTCCACCCTTGACATATGAGTATGGCACTTTTAATCCATCCCTTTGACCAAATACCACTTCAGTACCATTTATATTATTTACTATATCATTCTGAAAAATTTCCTTCAGGCGTATTTCTTCAGGGCCGATGAAGACATTAATAAAATAGTTATTTAATTGATCAGCTATTTGCTCGATAGAAAGCTCTGGGTTTAACGTCTTTTTAAACTGTTCGATAAACCATCCCGTACTTTTAAGTACCTTCTTATTATCAAGAAAGAAAGCTTTTCCTGCAATTACAACTGCTGCTTTTTGCGAAAGTTGAAACAGTTTGTTGGCATTGTCAGTGCCAATTCTAGTCATACCGACGCTATTTGGGTACGTTTGTCGACTGTCAGCAGTCAAAACAATGCCAGATGAACTAAGTGAAGCTAAAGATAAGGTCATAATCTATAAGGGTTACTCCCTGAACCCGGTTGTTTCTTAAAAAATCTAATATAGGTGATTATGGCATAAATACCATATTGTGGAGACTAAGCACTTATATGCAGAAAAAACCTCCTTGATATCCCTAGTGAGTCGGCAAAATTACTGCAATCGAAATTATCAACCTCATTATTTACCTATCTAGCCTATCACATAATCAATCTATGGAACAAATAATATATAAAAACAATCTCAAGAAACTTCGATTAGAAAATAATTTAACGCGATGGAGCTTGCACAGTTATTGGGGCATAAATATCAGGATCGTATTTCTTGCTGGGAGCAAGGACTAGCATTCCCGAGTCTTCACAACCTTGTGGAGATGTCTCAGGTGTTTGGCGTGCCGATTGAGGGGCTGTACTCTCAATAGACAGCCTTTTATAGAAACGCCAGCAGGACAAATTGTATTTTATGTTCAGTTACTTACCGCTCCCGCTAGATTCAGAGCTTCCGCCACTACTGAAGTTTTTACCGTGTCCCCCTTCCCTTGTAGTTCCTGTGGAGTGGTTCCTCTCGTAGAAAGTATGCTCGTGACTAGATGAGCCCTTCTCACCTTCGAATCTGCCGTGTTGTGTGGTATCACCACGACCTGTCCTGTCATTCCCATAATCCCTTTCATAATGGGTAACCTTGTTACCTCCATCATCATAACTTTTTGAAGACATATATATTGTTCTTTTAATAGCAACATTGCTGCAATAAAGTTAGTTTTTATATCTGTACTAATTGTCAGATCAATTCAATTTTGATAAATTATAACCATGAATAGCAATTGCGATCGTTTTACATTATTAGCTAGCTTAAAAAACACGCTTGAAGGCCTTCGCGGTGATGACCTTCTAGCAGCGGTTCTTTCTATTGAAAATGACGTCCGGCCAAAAAGGGATAGAGAATTCCAGCAGTTTGTTAATTCTCTATCGAGCAATTTGGCAGAATCAATAAAATATGGCAACCCACTATTTGACGAATGCGACATCATAGCAGGAGCTTTGAAAGAAATAGATGCCATGAATAAGAATATCCAAGCTAATTAGCATGATTAGCATTCTTGTGTAATTTTTGTTACAAATAGTTTGAGTTTTAAGGCATCGCTATTAAACAATGATAATCGAATAACATCCAGCCATTCGCCGCGACTATTCTTCCGGTGCTCTTTGAAACGACCCTCCTCAACGAATCCTGAATATTTTAACATTTTCGGAACTGTTGAATTGTTACTATAGACATCCGAGATGATTTTGTGGAGATTGTATTTTTCAAATGCGTATATGCAGAATATCGCAAAGGCCTCTACGCCATAGCCTTTGTTATGCATACTCTCATCTATAAAAGTTGTAATAAATGCATTTTGATGAAAAATATTCAGCCCGTATAGAAATATTGTTCCGATTTCAATTTCGTCGGCCTTTCTTAGTATTATGAATTGATCCTGCCTGTCTATGTTTAAATCCTGATAAAATTCATCTTTGAATTCATCAAAAGAATTACTGACTTTCCTTAATGAGCAGAAATCAAGATAGTCCTTCGAATTTCTCCACATATATAACAGTTCAAGATCATGTACTTCCCACTCTCTCAAAATGCAATTCTTACCCTGTAATTTTACCGACATGAGTCTTTTTTTAATTTTTCGCGCATTAAATCTTTCTCGTATTATTACTTCAACAGACAGAACTCAGATCAAATGGAGTCATTTCACCAAGCGCTGCATTAAAGATACGGAAAAGTAGATGTGTGTGCAGATACTTTTTTAAGCCTTGCCGTTTCAAGTCGTATCTAAGCGGTTACCAGGTTCCGAAGGTAGAAATTTGACCTAAACAACGGATGTATGCTTTATTAGGTATTTATAACGTTGGCATAAATATCATAAAGCGGACACTATGCACCTACGAGCAGAAAAAATCTCCTTGATATCCCCAGTGAGTAGGCAAAATTACTGCAATCGAAATTATCAACCTCCTTAAAAGGGATAATCGATGCATTTCCAAGTTTCGCTTCCAAAAGGAAGGATAAAGGCAGGGACATAGGATTCTTTGGGGTATATTAAGGATGCAAAACTGCACCAAAAAACGTTTTCTACAGCCACAACACCAGGACTTTTTTCTCCACGTGGGAAATGCCATCCAAATTGTGCGAAAAAGAGTACTACTACGGCTCCAACGGCCGTAATCGCATGCTCAAGAGTCGCGTGATTGATACTACCCTCACGGTCGTGCTTTGTGGCATTATAAGCTTCATACCATGGCATGGAAACAGTCGGATTGTGGGGGTCCCAATCTTTGAAGGGCAAGAGTTGTATAAAGTCGTCATATCCCGTTATACCCACTTTAAATGCGTCGAGCAACATCGCCTTCTTTAGTTTGACATAGTCCTTTGTTGTCCACCGTTTCCCAAGGTAATTATTTGCTTTCAACACAGCTGACCACGAGGATTCAGCCTCCATACACGCAAGTAATAATAACTCCCTTATTTTATGACCATACACGTCCTTATTGTTTTCTACCGGCTCAACTGTTTCAAAAAGTTCTTGAACTTTACTAAGTAATATACGAAGCGCCACTAAAGCTTGATTAAAAGGCGCGTAATCTGAAACTGTTACAAGCGGTCCGTGAGGCCTCCAAATTCGGCTGTAATATGTTCCAGGCACATAACTAGATTCTTGGGGATAACAGTCACCAAATGTCTTAAATACCCATTCGTGCAGGGTTATTTGCTCCGTTAGCGAGGGCGTGTAATCATAGTTTTCGCGTTTTCGCTCTATGTCAATTACAAAGAAAGTACGACCATTTTTGAGAGCTATACCTTGTTTGAACCCTGAATAAACTTCTTGGGTGTAGGTCGGGCCCGTTTTCATCCTGGGATAAAACTTGTTTTCGAAAAAAACTATTGACATTAGAATATAATACTAAATGAGAGGTAAATGTAGCGTTTTGGTCGAGCTAGTTTATTTAGTAATCAGATTACCGGAATAAGCAGGTAGGAAATTTCAGTGACGAATTCTACGACCTTATTATTAACTATTGAGATTTAACTTTCATAACTATTTGTTGGCGCTTCCTCATCAAATTGACTCATTCGTTGACTATAATCTTTTTGCCATTTAGCTATACTATCTATAAACCTATCAATCTCCTCTATATCAGCGCGTGAATTTCTTCGATTTAAACGTTGATCGCGGAGTATTTTCAGTGCATAATCGCTGTTTAATTCAGTTACATCCCAAAGCCACTTAATAAACTTATAGAATAATGCCTCAAAATCTTCGATATTTTTGAATGGAGTATAGGTAATGTCAATTGTGTCGCTTCCGCCATCTGCATCCTCATGTTTAAAGACGTAAACCATTTGCTTCTCGCTATTACCAAAGGATCGGCTTTTCCTACTTCCAAGTCTTCCCATCAAATAACCTCGTTCAAGGCTAACATTAGGTCGCGGGATTTTTCCGACATCGGGCGTTACGATGGCTATGCCTAATTCAGACATATTCAAATCTTTAAAAAGCGTGTCTTGTAACTTTTGTCCATTTTCAGCCCTTACTAAAATTGGGTTAAGTCTAAGTCCTTCAGCCGCCTCAGAGGAAAAATTGATGGAGATGAAATTGCTGATAGCATCCATGTACTGACTTGGAACAGTTCGCTCGCCATCGTTGACCCAAGAACCAATGATAAAGATAGGCGTTGGTTCAATCGAACTGATATCACCATCACTAGGCGATTGACTAACATCATCAATATGATTGTTTATTTTCGAGCAAAATTTTAATAGGCCGTTTTTACAGTATTGCATCCACAGGTCTACTTCATTTTGTTTGTAACCAGGCCGTATTTTCATAAGTCGCGTAGCCTTTCCTAAATATGAGACCTCTTCGGGCGATTTAATCTTGCCTAAAGACTCTCGACGCCATTTCCGGTAGTGCGTCGCGTCTGTACTGTAAATAGTATACGGATGTTGCCACAAATAGCGAAAATGACTTGTTATGCTGCAAAAGTGTTCATGGATAGTTTTTTCAGCACTTCTCAGCATTTCAGCTTCTTGGGGTGAAGGAAGATAAGGAACGGTGATTTCAGAGATAGGCGCGTTAAGCTTAAGGAAATTTGAGTCGGATGTTTCTTTTGAGTAAATATAGGGGTCTATAAAGACACTGTGATTTATTTTTAAAACACAAACTAAAACGTTTACGGGAGTAAATTTCACAATAACCCTGTTACTTGTGTTTTTGTTATTAAATATCGTTTTTCCCTTTATGACAGCATCTTGAAGTTTGACCAATGACTGTTTTAGATTAATATAAGCGAATGAACTTTTGATGTCTGAAATATCCATCTTCTTTGTTACTCGAAAGTCGGGTTTGACTTTTCGACCATGGACAATGTCTTTAATACTAAAACCGTCTTGCTGTGATTCTTCGGCTTGAATCCAGTCATACATAGAATCGGAGTAAGGATATGCAAACATGAGCTTGACATCAACCACTATCCCCTCTCGATTTAGATCATCAATAATATTTTGATGATTTGATATAAGGTTTAGAAAATTTGTTACCGATTGTGGATGGGCTTTTGTAACTGTGTCGTTTCCGCCTAGAAGAGATAATCCGGACAATCCACAAAACTTTATTGACACTCGCCTCTTGTATTTTCCATAATGTGGCTCTGTAGGTCTTATCTCTTCGGCATTCTTAATTAATGCCTCTTTGGTCAACAAATATGCCAGGTGCTGCATGTATTTCGTATCATGCCTATCTTTAAAAATGCGAAGTAAGTAATTATTTTTCATGAACGGTTAGGTTATACAAATCTGGCTAATATAAAGATTTATCGAATATTGTCAAAAAATCCACTTTTAATAAATTATATAAATGGATTTATTATTTCCTATAAACCTGAAATCTTCCGCCTTATTGGTATATTAGTATAAACCGCTCCCCTGGCATTGCTCAGATCCTAAATTTTTAAAGTATTTCCCAAAAATTCTCAATTAATACTAATCTTGTTTTCGGTTGTATAGAAAACTAATTTAAAAAATATTTCCCCCTACTCCTCTCTCTCCATTTCCATTATCCTTTATTACGTGGAAGTTGAAGCGCAACCAATACCGAACAGGTTAAAGATGCACCGTAAGTTGCATCGATTGGGGCAACATGAGGTTGCAACGCTCTTGGGCTTTCGAACACCAACGCAACTCTCCCAATGGGAAAACGGGAATGCCATGCCAAGCGGCGACATGCTGCTGAAGCTCGGCATCCTCTACAACACCTTCCCGAACGAGTTGTACTTCGAATATTATCAGGAACTAAAGGACACGATCAAAAGCGCGCGCAGTTCTCTAGGACAATGGTAAAAGCTGGACACGAATACTTTTTACGAAGCTGGCTTTTTTGTTGCGCAAAATCCGCACTTTTTATTAAAAAACGAACGTACGTAACGAATGAAGAAATAACGTATCGTACGTTCATTAACACAATCATGAGACTCATCAAAAGCTATATGTATACTCCCCAGGAAATACAGTTGGCCCATGAACTGGCGAATACGTTGGGCGACCAGCCATCGTTGTCATTTTATCTTGCGGCCACAAAAAAACACAACCACCGGTACCTTCGCACCGTACTTAATCACGTGATGTCCATGCCCGACTACATGATTCGAAAATCACGCGGTGCACTCTTTACCCATATTATCAGCGATAAGACCAAAACTTTCACCGATGATGAAACAGCGGAATTCGACGATTCTTGGAATTAGCCTGGGAGCAAAACGCACCGGTATCGCCATTATCAGCTACGGCACCCTCATTCATTGGCAACTGCATACCTTCTTCGGTACCTGGTGCGATAAGAAATCACAGCGTATCCTTGATCGCTATGAGAAGTACATCAGAAAGTACGGAGCCAAGCGGGTGGCAATTAAAATACCTCCCGAAACGCATCATAGTCCGGCCATCATCACCCTCCTTAAAGAGCTGTTGGAGCGCTGCCAGTATCACGGCTGCATGGTCGAGTACAAGACTAAGACCGAAATCAAGCAGCATATTCCGGAAGTGGAGAACCCTACCGCCTTCATACAGTACGTCACCAACCGTTTTCCTATTCTCACGTTGGAACAGCAAAAGGAATTGCAAAACAAACAGCCGTACCAAATCAAGATGTTTGAGGCGGTGCTGATGGCCCACATCGAACATGAGCAGATTATCTGCAACAAGAAACGGTAGGTAGC
>JABDAB010000065.1 GCA_013289415.1 Gammaproteobacteria bacterium | reverse complement strand
CCCCGATTGCACAGCGGTTTTACGCTGTATTATATGGCCATTAACCTGGGCGCCATTGTTGCGTTATTTGTTGGGCCAGAATTATCCAGTCGTTATGGATATTCATATGCTTATTTCGTGAGCTTTATTGGTATCCTGCTGGGTCTGGCCAACTATTGGTTCCAGCGCCAGCATCTTGTCGGGATCAATACTCCGTCGGATCATCGAGTTATACGGATGTGGCAATGGGGTCTTGTTATTTTGAGTATAGTGGGCACCACCATTGCATCAGCCTATCTTTTACAACATATCATGCTCGCTAAAAATCTGCTCTGGTTGATAACACTACTGGTCATGGGGCTGTATTTTTTTTACATGAGTCGTGAAAATCGTGTTACTCGAATGCGCATGCTGGTGGCCCTTATTTTAATGGTCGAAGCGGTGGTTTTCTTTACACTGTATCAACAAATGCCGATGTCGCTAAATTTATTTGCAGTGAATAATGTTCATGCCAGTTTGCTGTCTATTGATATTGATCCTCAGAGTTTTCAAGCATTAAACAGTATCTGGATTATTGTCATGAGTCCGCTGTTAGCCATGTTTTATTTGCATCTAAATAAACACAATATTGTTTTTGCCACACCGTATAAATTTGCCCTAGGGATGACCTGTAGCGGTGTGGGTTTTCTCTTGCTGTATTTTTGTCGCTATGTGCATGATGCCAATGGCATGGTGTCTTCCGGGTGGCTGGTGTTCGCTTATCTGTTCCAGAGTTTGGGGGAAGTGTTGGTGTCGGCTCTGGGCGTGGCTATGGTGGCTGAACTGGTTCCGCCAAAAATGGCAGGCTTTGTGATGGGAATGTGGTTTTTAACGTCGTCAGTAGCGGGATTTACAGGTGCTTGGGTTGCATCATATACCGCTCTGCCAAACAACGCGCAAAGCGGTGTTGAGTCGCTGATGGTTTATACACGGGCATTTGCCAACATTGGTATGGTGACCTTGTTGGTGGCATTAATATTGTGGTTGATTTCACCGCGTTTAAGTCGGCTGATGTATATGGATTAGACATTGGACAAAAGAACATGAAATGTAACTGCTCGTAGGGTGTGAGTAGGCAACAATCCCCCTGAAGTCTGAGCTGCAAGTGAACTTCACTTTGGTGATCTATGAAGCGCTTTAGGCTTCCCGTCATTGATGGGAAGACACACCACACTTCAAAGCAATCTCCTTATTTTTCATCGTTTTTAGTTCAGCTAGAGTCAATCATTGCCCTTATGTCTAAATATAGACCACTTAAAGAAGGAATGGTAGTAGCGTAATATTTATTTTATACTATCTGTCTGCTTCATTCAGATTATTCATTATGAAAACAATCATTGAATCGTATCGCGCGGGTTTATTTCAAAAAAAATTCTGGTTGCCCAATATTATCTCGGGTGTGATCGTAGGTGTGGTGGCTTTGCCGCTGGCCATGGCCTTTGCGATTGCATCGGGTGCCAAACCGGAACAAGGAATTTATACGGCTATTGTTGCGGGTTTGCTGGTTTCTTTGTTTGGTGGCAGTCGGTTGCAAATCGCAGGTCCCACGGGTGCTTTTATTGTAGTGTTATCTGGAATTACCAGTAAATATGGGATTGATGGTCTGCAAATAGCAACCCTGATAGCGGGGTTCATGTTGCTGTTTATGGGGATGGCGCGGTTAGGGGCTGTGATTAAATTCATTCCATATCCTGTGATCATTGGATTTACCGCTGGCATTGCTGTGGTGATTTGGGTGGGGCAATGGCAGTATTTTTTTGGTTTGCCAGCGCCTCATGGTGCTCATTTTCATGAAAAGCTGGTGTCTTTGCTACATGAATTGCCACTGTTGAATTTAACCACAACCGCATTGGCTTGCATGTCGTTGCTGGTGCTACTGTATGTGAACAAAATACCGTTTCTCAAACGGATCCCCGCACCGCTGATTGCACTGGTTTTCGCAACCGCTTTGCAGGCGATATTTCATTTTAAAGGTGTTGCAACGATTGGGAGTGCATTTGGTGGTATTCCGAAAGGCCTGCCTGCTTTTCAAGTGCCTGCTATTAGTATGGATCGCATCATTGAGTTGATTGGGCCTGCGTTTACGATAGCGATGCTGGGTGCGATTGAGTCGCTTTTATCTGCGGTTGTGGCGGATGGGATGACGGGTACGCGTCATAACTCCAATCGGGAATTAATAGGCCAAGGTATTGCAAACATTGCCGCACCATTATTTGGCGGCTTTGCCGCTACAGGTGCCATTGCACGAACCGCTACAAATATTCGCAATGGAGGCAACAGCCCGCTGGCCGGTGTGATCCACTCGGTTACCCTGATCTTGATTATTCTATTCCTGGCACCGCTTGCCAGCAACGTGCCATTAGCGGTATTGGCAGCCATTCTTTTTGTTGTTGCATGGAATATGAGTGAAGTTAAGCATGTGATTAAACTGGTTCGGCGTGCTCCGCGTGCAGACGTGGCTATTCTTGCCGTGACATTTTGTCTGACGGTGTTTGTTGATCTGGTTGTTGCTGTGAATATAGGGGTGATTCTTGCCATACTGCATTTCATGTTGCGCATGTCCTCTAGTGTTGAAGTACAACAACAAACGGATGAGCACCTAATGAAAGAGCTGGAGGAGCAAAATTTATCATCATTGCCCCCTGGTGTGATGGTCTATGTTGTTGAAGGGCCGTTTTTCTTTGGTGCCGTGGAGAATTTTGAATTTGCGCTCGCCAACACGCATACTGATCCGAGAGTGCTTATTCTTCGTTTGAACTGGGTTCCGTTTATGGATATTACGGGTATTCAAGCGCTTGAAGAGGCGATTGGTGATCTGCACAAGCGTGGTGTGCGAGTGATTCTTACTGGGGCCAAACCGTCTGTTGAAGCGAAGCTGCGTAGAGCCGGGGTTTTGGCATTGCTGGGAGAGAAGAATGTGTTTGCGGAGTTTTCGCAGGCGTTAGGGGCGAGCACAGCAATCTGAGCACAGATTTTTCAGTTTACTTCGATCTGCCCCCTCTCCCGCGCTAGGAGTTTGAGTAGTATGATAATGTTCTTCGCGGGAGAGGGTTGGGGAGAGGGAATGGAAAAATCTGTGCTCTTGATGTAGCATCAATCCCTGAAATTATCAAACTGCAATGGCAGGTCAATCTCTGATTTTTTCAATAGCGCCATGCTTTCCTGCAGGTCATCACGGTTTTTACCTGTTATACGGACTTTCTCGCCTTGAATGGATGCCTGTACTTTAATTTTGCTTTCTTTTAATAGTTTCACGATGGTTTTTGCAGTGGGCTGATCAATGCCTTGCTTGAACACCATGGTCAGTGAAAACGTTTTCCCACTGTGTACGGGCTTGTCTTCGATGTCGACACCTGACGCATCCAAGCCACGTTTTGTGGCGTGGTTACGAAACAGATCCTCCAGTTGGCGTACCTGAAAATCAGATTCTGATTTCAACGTGACGGTTAAGTCACTCAGCCCAATACTGGACTCAACTCCGCGAAAATCAAATCGTGTGGTCATTTCACGATTAGCGTTATCCACGGCATGGCGTAACTCCACTTCATTGACTTCAGAAATAATATCAAAGGATGGCATGATGTTTTGTCTCCAAGTTATAGGCTGGTATTGGAACATGAAATCAATCAGCTATCAACGCTCACAAAGGACGAAATTGCACACTCAAATCAAAATCCACTAACATCATGTGATGGGCGGGCACGGTTTTCCATTCAGTCTTGGTATTGGTGAGTCTTTCTGATGAAATCAACACGCAGTTGCGTCGACCTTCTTCCTGTAACATGTGATGATGTTTGTTTTTCACAACAAATCGACTGCCTGTGGAAAAATGCAACGTTTCAGGGATAATCGTTTTATCGGTGCAATAACGGCTGGCCAGTAGGCGGCGGCCATCAGTCATGCAGATATTGTAATGCGATTCACCCTGTCGATTGTGTTGTTCAAGCAATTGCCCAATGGTTTTGAACGTGTCTTCCAATACGTCCGCAACAACAGATAACTGATTTAAATCTCGTCCCTTGGCCAATTGTAAAAATAGCGCAAACAAATGTTCTGAGTCGGTTTCACCTTTAATTTCATCATAGACGTCATCATCCAGCAAATGGCGTAAGTGGCGTTTAATCACTAAAAAATCATGAATGCCACCGTTGTGCATCAACATCCAGTTCCCATGAACAAATGGATGGCAATTGTATTGTGTGACACCGCCAGCGCTGGCAGCACGAACATGGGCAAAAAAGGTAGGAGACTGGATTTTAGCGGTTAAATTCAGCAGGTTTCGATCATTCCACGCGGGCGATATGGATGTAAATAAGGCGGGTTTTGGGTCTATGTGCGGCGCATACCAGCCTAGACCGAATCCATCGCCATTGGTTGGAATGCTGGATTCTCGCGCATGCAGGCTTTGCATGACGATTGAGTTTGTGGGTTTAACGAGTACGTCCTCGAGAATAAGGCTATGACCCAGATATGCTACCAGTCGACACATCATCACTCCTTGATTATTTTGAACATTGAACAAAAGAACATGAAAAAAGACTCATGTTCTTCTGTCCATGCATGTGGTTCATGGGCATTGAGATGGAACATATGTTTTATTGTAGTTCATCTTGATACAAAAACAAGGTTTAACGTTGTGGAGGTTTAACGTTGTGGAGCGTGCTTTATTTAGATGGATAAATCAGAATAAAAATATTGTACAATACCCACAATTTAATGATTAAGGGTTAAGCATGCGCATTGCCAGTATCAAAGGCCGGGAAATTTTAGATTCACGCGGGAACCCCACAGTGGAAGCTGATGTCGTGCTGGAAAATGGCGTGATGGGACGTGCGAGTGTGCCATCTGGTGCATCTACGGGGAGTCGGGAAGCATGTGAGTTGCGTGATCTGGATTTGGCGCGTTTCGCTGGGCGAGGGGTTCTTCGGGCGGTGGATCATGTTAATCACGAGATAAATAATGCCTTAAAAGGTATTTCTGTTGCCGACCAAATGGGGCTGGATGCTCATTTGTGTGAACTGGATGGCACTGAAAACAAATCACGCTTGGGGGCGAATGCTATCCTGGCTGTGTCGTTAGCATCGGCTAGAGCGAATGCAAAGGCTAAGCAGTTGCCATTATTTGAAGCACTTCATCAAGATGAAACAATGGTTATGCCTGTGCCGATGATGAACGTGCTCAATGGGGGTGCACATGCGGATAACAATGTTGATATTCAGGAATTCATGATCATGCCCGTTGGCGCACCTGATTTTGCAACAGCGGTGCAATGGGGAGCTGAGACGTTCCATGTGTTGAAATCTGTGCTTAAAAAACGAGGATTGAGTACGTCGATTGGTGATGAAGGGGGGTTTGCTCCGAACATAAAATCAAACCGTGAAGCCTTGGATATGCTGGTTGAAGCGGTTGAGCTGGCAGGATTTTCGCTGGAAAAAGACATTGTATTCGCACTCGATATAGCGGCATCAGAATTGTGGGTCGACGGCGTTTATCACATGGCTTCTGACAGTAAAAAACTGAGTAGTGATGAATTAATTACCTATTATGCTGATTTATTAAATCATTACCCAATCGTGAGTATTGAAGATGGTCTCGATGAGCGAGATTGGCAGGGTTGGCAAAACATGACTGCGCGTTTAGGCTCCAGAGTTCAATTGGTTGGTGACGACTTGTTTGTGACCAATTCTGCTATTTTAGCACAAGGCATCGAGCAGAAACTCGCCAATGCAGTGTTGATCAAACCCAATCAAATCGGTACCTTAAGTGAAACACGAGAAACAATCCGGTTGGCGCATCTCAATGGTTATCGTTGTGTGATGTCGCATCGCTCAGGCGAAACAGAAGATACATTTATCGCAGATTTAGCCGTGGCAACCGGCTGTGGTCAAATCAAAACCGGCTCACTATGCCGCACGGATCGAGTGGCCAAGTATAATCAATTGTTGCGTATTGCTGATGTGAGTGGTTTGTCTTATGCAGGGAGGAGCGCACTTCAACTGCATAGGGATTGATGGTTTTGTCGCAAAAAGTCCACTCAACGCCTAGACTTAAATCATCGAGACCGGACTGTGGTGCTTTATGATTAGTTTCAAGCAACGACATTTCAATTTAATTGAGTTCAAAAATGACTGGCGTCCAGTTATAATTCATTTTTTTGAATAAACCTACGTTTCGCACCATGATAAATGGTTTTTATCATATTTTTGGGCTTGAAACCTCAACAAAAATATACGCGGTAGGCTTACCTGGCATACCATTGGTTTTCTCAATCCACGCATTAACGATACGTCCACTAGTTATCCAATCAAGAAACGTCGGTATGAGCCCACGAGTAATATAGCCAATGGGAATCCCATCCGCAACAATGCATATTGCTGCTTCTTGTATGGCTTCATTAAATTCTTTTGAGAAAGATACAGGGGTATCAATTTTCGCTTCTATTCCATGCTTTTTTTGCTTATGACGAAATCCTGCCGCCTCTATTACCAATTCGCAGGCATTGTCCACATCATTAAACGGATGAATAAGAGAGAAACCATCAGACGGTAGCTTGGCACCAGAGTAACCTAGTAAGGCAAAGTTACTTAAACAAGCATCTGGCCTTAGTCTTAGCCCTTCTAGATATTGAGGAAAATCTCCCCTGGATCTTGGCGGCACACGACGCATAAACGCATCCAAAACATTATTATGCGTCACGTCAGTCTCTTTAAAGGCGGGATATGAATCAAATCCCCTAGCTTGCGCCTTTTTAAAATCATCGGTATTAACCAAATAGGTGAGACTGACATCATCTGCATTACGATTGAGCTCCGCAACAACATAGCGAACACGGTGTGTTTCATCAGAGGACTGCCAGGCAAGTAGCAGCTTAGTGGGCTCTATAATATGTTCAATAAATCGCATGTTGTGTCTCTAGTTCATTTAGTAATCGATGATGCCGCAACGTCAGTAATTTCAGCATAAACGTTGACCGCTCCGGGGTTAATTTAACAGGCACATCAAACTCTACCAATGCGGCCAGTATTTTTTTAAAAATTTCAGCAGTAACTTTACCAAGGCAATCCATCATGATTGCGCGCATTTCTGGGTATACAGCGGCAATTTTTCTGACCATCTCAGCATGTCCTATACGGTCAGAGTCATTTAAAGCCCATCTCAAATGATGCTTACCCTTAGTTACATACCGCTGGAAACGAGTTGCATCGTCATAATTTTTAAAATTTGAAGCAAGAACCTCATATCCCAAGCTAGTGCCATTATCAAACACAGGAGAAATACGCATATTCTTGACGATGCGTTTTTCTTCTTTATATTCAAACGATTCAATAACACCCCAATTATCTTGATGGCGGTCGGTATTTCCTATCAGAGCATCAAATACCAAGGCTTTTGACCAGTAAACTTTCCAGTCAGTTATTTTCAACCCTTCAAAAATTTGCGCGATGGTTTCAAAATTATGCTGCCAACCCTTTTTACGTTCAAAATCAGGAATAAGCTGTTGGCAATAATCCCCGCCGGCGATGTAATCTTCTGAACTGGTATCATAAAACCATTCGATTAAGGCTCCGCACTGATTTTCTTTGCTATCAAATGCAATAAAAGCAGGTGGAACAAGTATATCCATCTCAACACCAAGACGATAGGCAATAATTTCCACCCAAAATTGCTCTTTACCTCGAGAGGATGACAATTTAAAAAGATAGCGATGATTGGCTTTTAAAAAATCATAGGGCGGCGGCATAGGGCAATACACCAAGGACTTATCGCGAGCACCTTCAGGGTACTGAGCAAAATCTTCGTCACGTCTCCAGTGGGTAACATCAATAGGCTGGTTGGTTTCTTGCCTCTCGCTCATGCCGGATCATCTCTTTTGTCTTAGTGTTGTTATAAATGGCATCATAAATTATATCATGATATGCAGTGTACACTGCGGATGG
>JABDAB010000064.1:2236-8295 GCA_013289415.1 Gammaproteobacteria bacterium | reverse complement strand
CATTACCATGGACAGAAGAACATGAGTCTTGTTTCATGCTATTTTGTCTTGCGTGATTTTTAATCATTCCAAGTATGCTTAAAACTAGACTACACTTCAAGTATAAATCATTATACTGAAAATAATCCGTGGGGGTAGACACATGACTACGTTAGGCCCATATGTTATATTTGAGGACAAGAAACCGAGCGAGTGGTGTTATTTTGATTTTGGTGTAACAAATCAGCCGATATGTTACACGTCGCTCTACCCCGGTACAGACGCAAACGTTGTTTGGCTCGAAAAAACACTGACTGATAAAGTACCTATCTACACTTATGATCCAAAAACCGCACAACCCACCTGCTTTGTAATGGATGGTGATAAACTGTATCAAGTTCCTTTCAATGCTAAAACGAAGGTAGTGAACATGGTCCAGCAATCTCGCCTCACTGACCAAGGCATTGTGTGGGATCTTGCGATGAAACAAGCCAGTATGTATGGTATTGATAAAAAGTATCCTGAGTCTCATCCAGCGCCGGATCTATCCATTGTCCCTGATGTACCAGAACAATCATCTACCCCAGAACCTGACAAGCCAGCTGAAAAAAAATCCATAGACATGTCAGAAGCAAAAGATTTACTTCAAGTGAAACAATGCACCCGCGTGTTGAGCGTTGAGGATTGCCCCGAAGTATTGGCTGATAGAGAAATGTATGTGTGGGAGGATAGAGCTCAATGGCATTATCGAACCAGTTTGCTGGGTGATGTAATATCGGATGTGTTTGATGCCAATTTGGATAAAGCGATTATCGATGAGCTGAAACAACGCCCTATAGGTGAAATAGGTAAAATAGGTGAAATACCAAACATGACGCTCATGAGACTGAGTCGCCCTTATTTAATATTGAATCCTTACCAACAAGGACAAGTCCTGGCTGGCCTTCATCGTGATTGGCCCCTATCCCCTGCTGTTTCTGTAATCAAACAAATCCAAGCATGTCACATCATTATTGAACGTGAGAAATTACCCGTATCCGTAGAGGAAGAAAAACTTCCTGCGCTAGCAGAGGAGATCGTTGCATTCAGGCGCTATTTGCTTCCAAGCGCCATTGATCGCTTGTTTGAGCACAATTTTTATCCCGCAAAAGAAGCAGATCCTGCATCGGACAAAGACACAACCATTGGCGACATCATCGTATATATAGACAAGCTGGTTGCTGCCTCGGCTAGAGCATTGGGTGATACACAAACTTTAGTACTCAAGGATCCACCCGAAAACAGTCGTGTGAAATGCGGCGAATTCAACCATGGCAATAACGTATCCAAACTCATTGCACATGGGGAGTTTTTTGAATTCGTATTAGAGTGGAAATACAGCGGTTCGATAGATTTTCAGAGCTTATCCACAGAGAATCTCATTAAATTATTGACTGGATTGGAAGGCATTATCGATCCTCAAACGCATCATGATTATATGGATGTTGCCAATGATTTGCTGGCGGCCATTGCAGCACAGAGTAATATTTCACAGGAGACTGCGAAAGAAGAACTGAATACCATGTGTAGCGAGATTGTCAATCAAATTTACGTTGTTTTAGTAGCATCTTTTGAAACTCGGAGCACAGAAGAGCGTGCTGAGACCATTGAATTCCTGCGTGAACATCCCAGTCTGCTACCCACCACACTAATTTGTATCGCCGCAGAGAAAGGGCATATGGACATCGTCAAGCTCTTTCTCGACAAAGGCGCTGATGTGAATGCAATAGATACTAGGGGAGGCACTGCGCTTATATTTACAGCTTATTCAGGTCATCTGGATGTTATCAAGCTTTTATTCGACAAAGGCGCTGATGTGAATGCAAAAAGCAGCGATGGACTGACTGCGTTAATGCTTGCATCCTGCGCTGGGAATCAAGACATCGTCAGGATGCTGCTGGACAAAGGCGCTAAAATTAATGAACAAACTATCACTGGTAACTGTGCACTCCTGCTAGCAAGCTCGAAGGGCGCGTGGAGCGTCGTCAAGCTGTTGCTCGAAAAAGGGGCTAATTCGAATTCGATTTCAACAGTTAGCTATGAAACTGCGCTCAAATTCGCATCCATCGCTGGGCAGCTAGACATCGTCACACTGTTGCTCGACAAAGGCGCTGAAATACATGCACAAGATAGCGCTGGTCAGAACGCTCTCTTGCACGCATGCGGCGCTCAGAAGTGGGACATCGCCAAGCTATTGCTAGAAAAAGGTGCTCATGTGAATGCACCAGATAGCGATGGAAATACTGCGTTATATTTCGCAACCAGATTTGGAGAGTGGGACGTAGTCAAGCTGTTGCTCGACAAAGGCGTTAAAGTGAATGATAAAGATAACGAAGGTTATACTGCGCTCCATCATGCAGCTTCAATAGGTCATCTGGATATCCTCAAACTGTTGCTTAAAAACAACGCTGATGCAAATGCAAAAACTGACCGTGGACTTACACCACTCATGCTTGCAGCGCAACATGGACATATGGCTATCGTTAATCTGTTGCTTGAAAAAGGCGTCAATACGATTGCAAAAGATCACTATCGTCGAACTGCGCTCGACCACGCTACCTCACATGAGCAGTGGGGTGTTATCAAACAGTTGTTGATGAATAATGACGTGATACAGGCTTATAAAAACAAGAATCCAAAAGAGCATGCGCACTTTTTCGAGATAATCAAAGAACATTTGCCAATTTTCATTCAATCCAATGATGATTATAAAAAGCTATCACCATTTTTCACACTTGAGCAGGGCAAGCTAGCAACCCATGTCCTACAGCTACAAGGTTCGATAGAAGGCATCAGTAAAATGACCACAAGCCATGACGCCCATGCATTCGCGGCAGCACTTATCAGCAACGATCAAAAACGAATCAAGAACCACATCGATTCACTTATCGAAAAAGCGACCCAGGATTTACATGAAACACAACCTGTCATCCAATTGATTGATATATTATCCAGCCTTGAACCGCTCTGGAAAAAGAAAGTCCTTTCCGCGCTAAACCAAGAACCAAAATTAAAATTAAAATCCGAACAGGAAATTAAAGCTGGAATTGAACGTTATGTCATGGCAAAACCAACAGCGAATGCAAAAATAACAGCTAATTTTAAAAATGTACTAAATCAAATAAAGGGCGGCGTTGACGGACATGAAGTGGATGATTCCGAGAGTAATTTGAAACATTAGACGTGTTAAGAATGGTTCACATCGCACATGCGTGATTGTGAATCATGCCCAAAATGCTTATAACTGGACTACACTGTAAGAAGAAATCATTATTTGGTAAATAGTCCATGGAGGGTAGACACATGACTACGTTAGGATCATATGTTGTATTTGAGGACAAGAAACCGAGCGAGTGGTGTTATATTGACTTGGGTGAAACAAACCAGCCAGTATGTTACACATCGCCTTACCCCAGTATAGACGACAAGGTCGTTTGGACCCCAAAAGTACTGACGGATAAAGTGCCTCTCTACGTTTATGATCCAAAAACCGCTCAACCCACCTGCTTTGTAATGGATGGTGATAAACTGTATCAAGTTCCTTTCAATGCTAAAACGAAGGTAGTGAACATGGTTCAGCAATCTCGCCTCACTGACCAAGGCATTGTGTGGGATCTTGCGATGAAACAAGCCAGTATGTATGGAATTGACAAAAAGTACCCCGAGTCTCATCCCGCGCCGGATCTATCCATTGTCCCTGATGTACCAGAACAATCATCTACCCCAGAACCTGACAAGCCAGCTGCAAAAAAATCCATAGACATGTCAGAAGCAAAAAATTTACTTCAAGTGAAACAATGCACCCGCGTGTTGAGCATTGAAGATTGCCCCGAAGTATTGGCTGATAGAGAAATGTATGTATGGGAAGATAGAGCTCAATGGCATTATCGAACCAGTTTGCTGGGTGATGTAATATCGGGTGTGTTTGATGCTGATTTGGATAAAGCGATTATCGATGAGCTGAAACAACACCCAATGGGTGAAATAGGTGAAATACCAGACTTAACGCTCATAAGGCTGAGTCGGCCTTATTTAATATTGAATCTTGACCAATAAGGACAAGTCCTGGCAGTCCTCCACTTTGCTTGGCCGCTATCCCCTGCTGTTTCTGAAATCGAACAAATCCGAGCCTGTCACATCATTATTGAAGATAAGGAATTACCCGTAGAGAAAGAAGAACGTCCTGCGCTAGCAGAGGAGATCGTTGCATTCAGGCGCTATTTGCTTCCAGCCTCGATTGATCGCCTGTTTAATCAAGATTTTTATCGCACAACTAATAAAGACACAACCATTGGCGACATCATCGTGTATATAGACAAGTTGCTTGCTGGCTCAGCCAGAGCACTGGGTGATACGCAAACTTTAGTACTCAAGGATCCACCCGAAAACAGTCATATTAAATGCGGCGAATTCAACCATGGCGATAACGTATCCAAACTCATTGCACATGGGGAGTTTTTTGATTTTATATTAGATTGGAAAGATAACGGCGCGATAAATATTTGGAATATCTCCACAGAGAATAAAATTAAATTAATGAATGGATTGCTTGGCATTGTCGATCCACAAACCAATCATGAGTATATGGATGTTGCCAATAATTTGCTGATTGCCATTGCAGCACAGAGTGATATTACACAAGAAACTGCGAAAGTTGCACTGAGCAACATATGTCAAGAGATTATAAAAACAACTGAGAATTGTTTCATGGAAACTTTTGAAACTATGGATGCAGAACATAGTGCTGAGATCACTGAGCTCCTGCTTCAACATGCCAGTTCGGTCACTAATACATTAATTAGTGCACTAATTGTCGTATGCTCTTTCAGCGTTCAGGGAGCAGAAAATCGTGCTAAAACTATTGAATTATTGCGTGCAAATACCAGTCCGTTATTTATCAGCACACTATTTTATCGTGCAGTAGAGGATGGACACTTGGATCTCGTCAAAGTCTGTCTCGAGAAAGGTGTTGAAGTGAATGCACAAGATAGATTGGGACAGACTGCTCTCATTCATGCATGCAACTATGGGCAAAGGGATATTGCCAACCTGTTACTCGAAGCAGGCGCTGAAGTGAACGTACAAGATATCAATAAATTTACAGCACTAATGTGTGCAGCGAGGTATGGAGAGAGAAATACCGTGAATTTGTTGCTTGAAAAAGGTGCTGATATGAATGCGGAAGATAGGGAGGGTCAGTCCGCCCTCTCGCTCGCAATTTATAATGAGAACTGGTATGTTGCCTGGTAGTTGTTCGAAAAAGGCGTTGGAGTGAATACAAAATTAGACGATAATATTACACCGCTCATGGCTGCAGCGAGATTTGGAGATATGGATATCGTAAACTTGTTGCTTGAAAAAGGTGCTAATGCGAATGCAGAAGATAGCCATGGTGATAATGCATTCAACCACGCTGTCGATGCTGGGTACTGGAATGTTGCCAAGCAGTTGCTGATGAATAATGACGTGCTACAGGCTTATAAAAACAAGCATCCACGAGAGCTTTCGAATTTTTTCGAGATGATCAAAGAACATTTGCCAACTTTTATTCAATCCAAGGATGATTATAACAGACTATCACCACTTTTCACGCACGAGCAGCGCAAGCTGGCAATCCATGTCCTAACGCTGCAAGGCTCGATAAAAGGCATCAGTAAAATTACCGAATACAAGGACGTCCCCGAGGCGTTCGCGTCAGCACTTATCAGCAACGATCATGAGCGAATAAAGGAAGAAATCGATTCACTTATCGAATTTGCGACCCAGGATTTACCTGAAACCCAACCTGTCATACAATTGATTGATATATTATCCAGCCTTAAACCGTTCTGGAAAAAGAAAGTCATTTCCGCGCTAAACCTAGATCCAAAATTAAAATCCGAACAGGAAATTAAAGTTGGAATTGAACGTTATATCATGCCTAAACCAACATTGGATGCAAAAATAACAGCTAATTTTAAAAATGTACTAAATCAAATAAAGGGCGGCGTTGACGGACATGAAGTGGATGATTCCGAGAGTAATTTGAAACATTAGACGTG
>JABDAB010000064.1:0-2136 GCA_013289415.1 Gammaproteobacteria bacterium | reverse complement strand
ACAGCTAATTTTAAAAATGTACTAAATCAAATAAAGGGCGGCGTTGACGGACATGAAGTGGATGATTCCGAGAGTAATTTGAAACATTAGACGTGGTGAGTCTGTATACTCGATTCCGCAGTTATTAATGAACTTGGATGCTGGCGCACTTAATGTCCGGAATCCATCTTGCAGTTTGACTCGGTGCCAATTGAAAGTTTATTTAGCTCAAAAAAGAACGCCATTGAATCTATATCCATTCCACCTGAAGATCTTGGATTTGCTCTTTCGTGAAAAAACCAAGATCTTCAGGTGGAATGAGCATAGAATAAACACTACCTTATGGATAAACCCGAAAAAGAGAGATTGAATTTACCACCGAATTAAATTAATAAAATGGAGTACCCAGATGCGTGAAAATACTGAAGTGTTTAATAAAAAATTTATATTCTTTTTCGATGTCAATGACACTATGTTTATTGGCGATACCGCAAAAGGGGTTAACAAGCAGATAGCTATTCTAAAGCTTTTGGCTGAGCAGTTTTCAGCAATCTGGGATACGAGCATTACTCGTGAAGCAATAACATTTAAACAACTCGTTGAACAATACCTATGTCCGGGAGATAAGAGAACACCTTTAGTTCAAAACGCACGGAATGAGCAGTATCTTCGTTTTATTGCGTTTATGGAGGAACGTAAACATCCTTTATTAGAAGAGATAAAAACACACTACGACAACATTCAAGCCAATACACAAACGGGACATATTCCTCTTTCATTTATTCGCTTTCTCAATTATCTACAAGAAAGTGAATATAATTATACCATTATCTTTAGGACTTTTGGGAATGACATAGAAGCGGTGGAAAATGAGTTGATTGAGAATACTTCACTGAAGCTCCAGCACCGCGCTAAATTCAATCAAGGAAGCTTATGTTTAAATGATGGAAGTATATTACGAACACCTCACGACCTATTAAATTATGTACAGCCCTTTGAACATGGTGTTTGGCAAGATAATTTTGCAGACTGGAAAGCAACAGGAGAATCTTACCTTGGTGGAAAACCTTATCCAATTGATTTAAATGATGATGAGCGAGTATCTATTTTCTTTGATGATAATGTAGAAAAGCAAATTATTTCAGTAAAACCAACAACAACAAACGAGATGAGTCAAGAGGGCTTGCAAGAACAGCTTATGCATTCAGGGCGCATTGTTTCTGTTAATACGTTTAGCGTTTGCACTGATGCTGATTATTTTATTCGATCATTTGAATTGGCCTGTCGCTCATCATTAAAACAAGAAAATCGTCGATCACCATTACAGCAATATAGTACCTTCGGAGGACAAACAAGGCTGGTCTCTGCCAGCGTTACTGCGTCCACGTTAGACGTGGGGAGTCCGTAAAATTTTTATTATTTTTGCAATATGTGTACTATACTATATTTGCCAAGATCGAATAAAAAATACGCACACAACTCAAGGAGAACTAAAATGGGAAGCAATACTGAAAGAGAAGGATGGAAAGAGAACTTCAATATAGCGAGAAGTAATTTCCTTGCGGAAACTAATAATGTCGGTGCAAGCGTTTCAAACGAAAAGAGCGGGGAGTTACACGCTATGTTTGCAGCAACATATGAAAAGCTAAAAAATGTGTTCGAACACATGGACACTCGAAACTTAAATCTGGACAATCTGAAAGTAGCTACTAATACATTAAATACCAGTGTCAATCTCATTTCGAGCATAAAGGAAAAGTCTCAGTGGTCGGATAGTGATGTGGTGATGTTGAACACACTTTCGGAGAATTGCGGTAAGATGTTGAAAGGCAAAGACAAAGCTTTGGTAGTATGTGGTGGAATGGCTTGGTCAGGCACTTGTGCGGTTGCTACAATCCCGGCATTAACAGCAGGGCTCACCGCCATCACCATTCTTGGCATCCCTAC
This sequence comes from Gammaproteobacteria bacterium, assembly GCA_013289415.1. Taxonomy (GTDB): domain Bacteria; phylum Pseudomonadota; class Gammaproteobacteria; order Legionellales; family Legionellaceae; genus DDPF01. The sequence continues at coordinate 210 of JABDAB010000064.1, read as the reverse complement.
CGCTGCATATGACCTTATCGCAGGCAACAAGCCAACATCGCCTACTAATTTGGGCATGAGACTGGTAGAGATGGGACTGACTCCCTCGTCCATATTACGTGGAGAGATAAAAAAGGTGGGGCCCCAAGCGAACATGAAGCATCAACTACGTGAGATTAAAGGTGATCTTGAGAAACTCAAAAATACTCTTGGGAGTCCAGATGTTATAAC
>JABDAB010000063.1 GCA_013289415.1 Gammaproteobacteria bacterium | reverse complement strand
CCAACAGAAACGTTGGACGCGTATTTTATTTCCACTCACAAAAGAGCAGAAAATAATTTACAATGCTTTTTCAATCATTGAGCCTGTGTAGGTATAATTGTGGGCGGGAATTTAGGATACAATAGGACTGTTTTATTATCTTTGTCGAAACGCATCTTGAAGTAGGGGAATAATAGACGCCCTAGAAGATTCAGCGTCATAAGATGTTTCTTCGAGTAAAGGTAACACAGTGCCGTTGGGCGATGCTCTCCCCTCTGTCATTAACTTCAGTAATTTACTGTTTTCAACACAGGCTTCTATATGTACGCCACTGGCTATCATGCTAGGTTTTTTAACAATAGCGGCCATATTATGGATGATTTTTGTGTGGTCTGTGCGAGGAGAAAAAAATGAATATTGATCTTTATCGGTATACGTTGCAACGGTATCAGTTTGTTCCCTAGGTCGTTCAAATCCACATCCTGCTATAAATAATTCACGAGAGCAACGTTGTTTATTGGAAAAAAATAGATTGGTTAAATAAGGTTTAAGTGTTCCAGATTTCAAGTTTTTCGCAGGATGGTCCAAATAAGAATCGTTTGGAATAAAAGAACCAAAGGCTCTATATTCCGGCATAATATTCAAACTCATTTGTTGCTCTGATGTATTAACCCAAAAACGCATCGGAGCAAAGGTATTTCGATCGGACTGCTTAGTATAATCATCATAATAAACATTAGCCTCTCCAACAGCTAAATAAGCGCCAGCACAGATGAATAAGCCATGACTACCGGCAGCAAATAAGCTTTTTATTCTTTCTTGATGAGGCCGTAATGCCGCACTCATAGAGGGTACGGTTCCGCCTGGAAGAACCAAGGTTATCTGTTGAGGAGTAAGGCCATCGAAACTACCGTTAAAATCAGATAATTGCACATTAGAATCAGCATAAATAGGATACTGGGTGAATAGCTCTTTTAAATCGTCTCTTGAATTAGGGCCGACGCCAGACTGATTGTAAATGAATATATATTGAGGCATAGCGCAGTCATCGAAAGGAGTTTAGGTATATTTTATCACAGACAGACAAAAATTACCTCATATAATAAATTACCTCCAGGGTCATAGAAAACGCATAAGTGATCAAAAAATTCCACTCGACTTTAGCCATTTTTAATAGTTAAGGATAAATTCACAGACCACTAGGAGTGTATGACGTCAGTAGGATATAATTCAATATAATAAACAAAATTAAGTTGTATAACCTCATAATGATGCATTAAAAATGCGACATTTGGTACCTATGCGAAAACAAGATTTGATTAGTTACTTGTATCCTGAAGTCATTAATCATCCAGAACAAGCATATGTTATTACGATAAAAGGTAAACAGTGGTTGGAAAAACATGCTCAATAGCTCCAGGAGATGGGGTCAGGCTCAATGGGAAAAAATGCTCCGAATTCGTACCAGGATAGTGATATAATTAATGTATGGTGATTTGTACTATGACAACATTGAAAGAGATACCGCTTGGGAATAATACACTGTTAATTATTTCAAAAGCATGTAACAACGACGCAGAAGACATTATACATTTTCTTAATCAAGTCGGTGGCGAGACTGATTTTCTTACCTTTGGGTCAGGTGCATTTCATGTGTCGCTGAATGATGAGTTACAAATGATTTCAGACTGTCTTATATCTGATAAGCAATTGATGCTGGTTGGTAAAATTGATAATAAAATTGTTGCCCAACTTTTTTTAGGTCGTTCCAGCCATGAACGATTATCACACATTGGTGATATAGGTCTTAGTGTTGGGAAAGCGTATTGGGGGCACTCGATAGGCACGCATATGCTGTCTTTGGCGATTGATTGGGCCAAGACTAGTGGCTTATCTAAATTGCAACTTCAAGTTCGTACAGACAATCACATGGCGATTCAATTGTATAAAAAATTTGGATTTAGTATTGAAGGAACCATTACCCAATCACTCAAAATTAATCAAATGTACTTTGATGATTATGTGATGGGATTGGCGATTTTATAATAAATTATAGACAGCCTGCGTTACTTTTAATGGTTTCAATTATTTCCTCAAATGATGGAGTTTCATCATAAAATGGCTTTATCATAAGCCCATGAACTGATGTTTCTGCATTCATACGGTGTTGTTTTATCAAAACCGACCTCAAGAAGCACGCCTTCTTTCAATTTCAATAATGCTAGGGTTGATGGCCTTTTCTTCAGACACAACAAGGAGTAATTCCTTTGCGTCAGGTAGCTCGTGTAAAAACATCTCAATTTCCTAATAGAGCGAGAATTATTTTTTTTGTATGAACCTTGCCATATTCAGTTGCTAACTGAAGTAATTGGGCAGGGTCAAACTCAGTCAGTTTAGCTTTGACTTTTGTTTCAAGATGACTGACATCCTCAGTTAAATATTTTGCGTTGTTTAACAAATCAACCAATAAAAATTCACGTGATAGTTTTGCAGGAAATCCATTGTTGGGTCGTTTAAAAGCAAATGTCCGGTTGCCCAGTTTAATGTCTTCATGTCGCTCACTATTATAAACAACGACTTGATTGTATAGCTGTGTTAAACCCAATCCTAATGTGTTGTAGTCATTCCATGAGTACATAAGAAACGGTTTTTTTAGAAAAGCTTTCATTAATGCTTCGTCTGACGGGGGTAATAATCCAAACCGTGAGACGCTGGGTTTATAATAGAGCCCGGGTGCTGGTTTTTTTAATTTATTTTGAGCGACTAATGTCGTTAGGTCGCGGTCCAGATTGTTTGAATAGGGCAATAGACCTACTCGCCGATAAACTACACCGGATTTCATGTGTGAAAGAACGTTATCGCGTTTTAGTGTTTTCATGATTAAATTATATGCAATGACTGGATGGATTGCAAATAATTTTATTAAAAATTCATGTAAATATTAACAATAGTCTGCCATTGATGGTAAGTAATTCAGTAATGAACCATCATCTGTTCAGCGTCAATAGAGGTGTAGCAGATTTGTAACAAAGTGAAGTTATACCCCCGTTGTTTCAGGCAGTAGTCGGCAATTTGTTACATCGCAACTTACTGATTTTATTATAATGTTATTAAGTGCTACTTGGCTTCGAACCAAGGTGTCGGGGGTTCGAGTTCCTCCGAACGCACCATTTAATCAAATCAGATGGAAAAAGTTTTCTTTCTGCTTCATAGCGCTTTCGATAATTACCTATAGGGGATGGGGTCACGCCCCCCATTACATCACTCCCTTTGAGTGCAGCAGAGAAGTTAACGCTTCTCTTTAGACCCTGTTGCTTAATATTGAGCTATAATTAATCTATTAGTCTAATTCGAGTGTGAGTTTAAATAATGTATTCTCTAGCCTTGAAATTACTTTATGGCTTAACGAGTGCTTTAGCAATTCAATCGTCCATAGCCTCCGTTCCATCCTCCAGACGATATGATCGTAGGGAGACGAACCTTCCTCCTGATTATACAGGTCTTAGTGACGTTCAGCAGCATTATACACTGTTTTCATATGCGCTCTCGCGGCAGATGTTAGATAATCCCATAGGTGTGGATCAATGCTCGCCGGCTATAAGTACGCTGGAACGATCATTAGCGGAGTCTATGCCAAAAGCACGCCTGGAACTGGGAGATAACGGGTTGGAAGGATTTGGGAACAAGCATGCCAATTTGGTTAAGATGGCCAATCTCCTTAAAGCGTTAGGTATAACGGATATAAACGTCCCGCTGCCACAAGGCATTTCTTCTGTTCAAATTCAACATTTTTTAGAAGACGAAGCACCAGACATAGTTCAAAAATGGGATGAGTTAAAAGACATTTCATCTAAAAATCCACTGAAACATCTTCTTGAAAATCCTGAAGTCCAGCGAATTTTAATAGAAATCGATCAACGGATTGAAACGGCATTTGCGTCCGAGCTCGCTTATGAAAAACTTAATCTGTCCAACGAAATGGCAGTTTGGGTACGGTCTCTAGCTGATACGCGTTTAATGGTTAGAAGTACAGGTGCTGAAGACTCAGATACCACCGCCAACGCCGGCGGCAATATAAGTGCAGCCTACGTATCACCTGATGCACGCTCCCTGTGTAACGCAATCGGCCGTGTTGTGCGCTCGTATTTTGGAATGTCCTCGCTACAAAATCGCCTCAATGCAGGACTTGATCCGTTTAAAGATGAGTTAAAACTTGCCGTGACTCTGCAGGAGCTCATTGGAGAACCCGTGGGTGGTGCCGTAGAACCCAACGATATTCCAGCCTCTTTTGTACTTTTTACACATGAACCGCTCTATGTTGATGTCGCTAAAGAACAATTTCGAGTGATGCGTCTCAGTGTTACGTATGGTCATGGAGAAGCCGTTGTTAGCAATCAGGGCATCGGAACGGATTCTATTTTATTATTGCGTTCTGAATCAAATCCCGATGAAATTTATTATCTCTATGACAATCAACGTAAAACTGAAAGACTCGCTCCAATATTAGACAATAATGGCCAAGTACATCTTGGAAAAATTAAAAATCCAGCCTCTCTTGTCCATAAACAAATTTTCACCGCAGAGCAGCTCCATGGCATCTACAAGGCAGGGATTTTAATGGAAAGCTTTTTTGGAGGTCACCCGACCGATATTGAAGGTATTGTTAGAGGGGGCCAACTGTATTTTGTTCAAGCCCGTCCGGTCAATCGACAACCATTACTTCCAACCTACCTGGATAAAAGCTCTCCTAATAAATTACAAGCAGACGCTTTAGTCATAGGCAAAGGATCCGTCATTAAAATCACCCATAAAAACGAGGTGCTTTTAGCCGCTACTTTAGAAGAGGCTGAGAAAAAATTTAAAATGGAACAGCATAAACTGGTCATTGTGACACACCCTGAGCCTGAAAATTCGCATCCAGTAGTCAATTTTAGTGGTCTTGGGATTCCCTGCCTTTATGCGCCTCATGACATGAGTCATATAGAAAAATTTTTACATCAAATCAATAAAAAGAATCCGCTTGCTGTTTGCATGCAAACAGCAAGCTTACACGTATGGGATGATAATACGGTAGTTGATGATCATATTGTTGAAGGATTTGCAGTCCACCCCGCAAAAATTGCACTTTCCTTGCCTTCGTCTCATGTGCTGGCTATTCCCAAATCGTCTGCTGCACCCGCCTTTAAGGCTTTATTAGCTGCCCTTCGTGAAGCTAGGACAACAACAGAGGCTTTGGATGCGCTTGCGCTATTGGAAGACCAGCCCCAGATCAAACAATTAGCTGAAAAAATACAAACAATAGAACCTTTCGCTGAATCGACACAAGGCGTTGATAATTATTTGCAAACAATGCGCGAATTAAATACGATGATTGTTTGCTCCATAGCAGAAACCCGTGCGACGCTACAAAAACAAGCACCCAATACAAGGCTTCCTGCTTTGTTCAACATCAAGACATTGGAGACGGCTATTTCAGGGTCTCACACAACCGCTACTCATCTCGGCGCTTATTCTCTGACTGATGCCGACGCCATGTTCGCAACGATAGCAATACTCATTGATTACCAAAATGAACTATCTCATCCTGCCCATTGCATCAATTTATTATTATTTGGTAACCAAGGCACTGATGAGGCATTTGGTCATTGGCGCTCATTTTTATCTGGATTAGAACCTCTTGTTGAACAGAATGAGATTACAACGGAAGAATTAGTCCAATTCACAACCCTGATCAAATCCCTTGACGAATCGGAAGCGTTGCCTTTTTGGTTGACTTTTTTTCAATCTTCAAAAGGCTCAGCTGTTGAGCAATTTCATGTTATTTTAAACCAGATAACCACATCCGACCTGACGTTCATGAAAGACATGCTGGACGACAGAGCATCTTTAGTACACATGCGAAACGATCCAGGCCGTTTTTCTGATCCAAAAACATCGGCTTCGGCATGGAGCGAACTTCAAACCTATATAGAAAAATACACCGCTGAAGATTGGCTGAAAATGGCAAAAAATTCTCCCCCTCTTACAAAAGTGATATCGACTCAATTGATGGAATTGACAGTTGATTCGTTAGATCTAGCGTGCAAGGCAGTGAAATCAAGTCATGAGTTTACAGGATTAGATCATATCAAACAGTTCAAAGAGATGCTGTTGACTTATTTTAACTTGATGGACATCTGGTCTCATGCCTTTATCCCGCTTAAAACACTGAGTGGTTGGGGGAACGATGTCGAGTATTTTGAAAAAATAAAAATGACTTTAAATGATTTACCAGTCGATAGTGACAAACAACTACGTCCCAGTCGAGACTTTAGTGTTGCATCAGCAATGATTGGTTCTCGCGCTGCATTTGAACGACACGTACCAAATACGTTAGAAGACATACTTACACTGCTTCATCAGAACATTTTGGTTACAGTCACGTCTTTAAATCAAGGACTCCTGACTCCGCAACAAATTGATTCATCGCTACTTCCCAAATCCATAAAAAAATTAATGCAAAAATTAGACAACAGCACTGAGCTTCAAATACAACGCATTGGAATGCAAGTTTCAAAAAAAGAGATAGTATTGCAATACAACGTTCCGTTAAGAAATCATAGTGGTAAAATTGAAATTTATTATGATTGGGATTCTAATGAAATAACGTTTAAGGGACATCTATTAGGACAGGCACGTGATCGATGGTATGAGGCGGGCGAGTGGATTTCTTTTTTAGAAAAACATAAGATTTTTGAAGCAAATCATCCGCCTGTCATTACAAACCAAGAGCTAACATTTTCCTGGAAAATCACTCCAGAGACTTTAAATGAGGCTTTAACAGAGTACTCCAAGATGGCTGCATATAGTATGATGGGAAATCGAAGGCTGGATAGCTTCCATAAAGATAATAGATTGGCCATATTGCAAAAACAAGAGCGAAAAATGCTGATATCTCATATAGAATCAACAACCAGTCTTGTTAAGGAAGGAAAAGACTTTGAAATTGCCATAAAACTAGCTATAGATAACACTCATAGCTGGAAAATAGATATTCTTCGTCCCACTCTGGACTTATTTAAAGCCCTGCTTGAGAAAGGACAAGGCGTTGAATCGACTATAACCGCAGCCATAGAGGGGATGAAGTGTCCCAACGAAGATACTAAAAAAACCTCTCTGGACTTGTTTAAAGCTTTGGTTGAAAAAGGACAAGGTTTTGATCCTGCCATAACAGCTGTTACAGAGGGAATGGTTAGCCCCAACTGCGATACGCGAGAGGCCTCTTTAGGCTTATTTAAAGCACTGGTTAAAAAAGGACAAGGGTTTAAACCTGCCATAACAGCGGTTATAGAGGGGATGAAAAGCAACGACTACTTTACAAAAGAGACCTTTCGGGACTTATTTAATACCCTGCTTGAAATTGAACAAGGCCTTGAACCTACCATAACAGCGGTTATAGAGGGGATTGAAAGCCCCTACGACCACACGAAACGAGTCTCTCAGGACTTGCTTAAAGCCCTGATTAAAAAAACACAAGGCTTTGCACCTGCCCTAACAGAGGCTATAAAAATATTAAAGAGCAAAGATCAAGATCATCAATTAATACCACCCGATCTACTTGACGTGTTCATTGAAAACAAACAATTTGCGCCTGACGCATGCCGAAACAATCCGGCTTTACTGCTCACCGCGATAAAATACAATCCAAAGTTTATTCTGGTGGCCTCTGACTCATTGCGAAACAATCAAGCCTTTCTGCTCTCTGCGATAAGGCATAATCCCAAGGCCATTTGGTTTGCCCCTGAAGCCTATGGTTATTCTTTGCTAGACACTGGTGTCCAAACTGCTGTAAATTCAGTTAAAATGATAATGGGCTATAAAGCAAAGCTATCCGAAATAAAACCACAAAACCTGATCGAAGAACAACGAAAAAAAATTGATGACTTAAATCATGGGATAGATAAGATAGAAACCGAGTGCAATAAGCCCAAGTTGAAATGACGAACACAAGCAACGGGGTCATGGCAGGGGATGGGGTCAGGTCTTGCCTTTTGCCTATTAAAGCAAAAGGCAAGACCTGACCCCTCCATGCATGAAGAGGGATGGCAGAAGACGTTTCAACTTCAAATTAAACTCGATGCTTGATCGCGGTTGTTTTTATATTGGGCTGCTTAGAAGCACTGCATTGAGCGAACAACTAACAGGATTCTATAATATGCGCAATATGAACAAATAATCCCTGTGACCAAAACGTGTCTCAACTGTGGCCGTGCTCCGCCGTTCCAGGCAGTTCTAGGTCGTTTTCAAGCGATTTGACGCATCGCAAGGTATTGATAAATAGAGATTTTATAACTAGA
>JABDAB010000062.1 GCA_013289415.1 Gammaproteobacteria bacterium | reverse complement strand
TTAAATTTCGTTAAAAAAACGTAACTACTCGCTCCATAGCAAGGATCTTCCATATTTAGCTCATATTGAACGAAAACAAGTTCGTAACGCTAATTATAGCTCATATTTATATTAACGTGCTCTCCTTCAATACTTAAGAATCGCCTCCAGGCACGTAGCCACACTTCCCCGATTAGCCTCCAGCACTGCACTTGCGTTAGCAATTTGACCAACACGCTGTAATGGATTTTGATGCATTGCGACAATAGCTGTAACCAAGGCATCGACATGCTCAACTTGTTGCATGGCTCCAGCCGCACATAAATCAAAACAAATGGATTTGGAGTTATGCATATAGGGTCCACAAAATACCGGCACTTGCATCGCGATGGGCTCTAGTACATTATGCCCCCCGATTGGCACCAGGCTACCGCCTACGAATGCGTAGTCGCTAACCTGATAAAAACCCAACAGCTCACCCAATGAATCAAGTACCACAACATCTGTACTGGCATCAATCGTGTCAGACTGGCTTCGCAAGCCTGTTTTATATCCATGCTGTTTACTCAACTCATAAACCGTTTTAAATCGCTCTGGATGGCGGGGAGCAATCAACAAGACGACATCAGGAATCGCAGTTTTTAATTTAATTAAACCGGTTAATAACTGGTCTTCCTCATCATCATGAGTACTGGCAGCTATAAACACTGGGCGCGTCTCCCCCCAGCCTGTTTTTAACTGTTGGAATAACGCGGGCTCAAACACCCGAATCTGCAAATCAAATTTCATATTTCCCAGTGCATAAACCTTGTCAACTGGGGCACCCAATTCCAGGAAACGTTTTGCATCCACTTCACTTTGCGCGAAAATAGTCTTGAATTCAGCCAGCACAGGTTTAAAAAAACGCCGCAGTTTTTGATAGCTCCCAAACGCTTTGTCCGATATTCGTGCGTTGATCAGTAATAATGGCAGGTGAGCCTTGGTTGCCTGGTATATTAAATTAGGCCACAATTCGGTTTCCATAACAACGCCCACGCGCGCATTTATTTTTTTGAAAAATCGCCGCAATGCCCATGGCAAATCATAAGGCACATATTGATGAGCTACCTGTTGCCCAAAACGAGTCATCACCTGCTGTGACCCCGTGGGTGTCATCGTGGTCACCAAAACCCGCAATTGTTTGGCCAACAAGGCATCAATCAGCGGTGTTGCTGCTACTACCTCTCCAAGCGATACCGCATGCAGCCAGACGTCCACCTCAGGAGATACTATTTTTCCCCATGAAAGGCGCTCGCTAATTCGTTGACGGTAAGCGGGTAATCGCCGGCCTTTCCAGTAAAGACGCAGCAATATAAAAGGCGTTAACAGGTAGAAAAAAAAAGTATATATGTAACGAAGCATTTTATATCTCGATTATGAACGTATTGTAGGGGTGAGCGGCTGCTCGCCCTTCCCAGTATATCAAATTTTGGACTTACAAGTATTCCTGATAGAATCACATGCATAATATCAAGAAGCTAGGATTCAGGATGGATTTACGTCGCTTTTTTGCCAACCAGATGTGGTGGGGAAAAGTACTTTGCGCAGTTTTAGGCTACCTGGTCGCTGGACCTGTGGGCGCTTTTTTTGGTGTTTTTATTGGTAATTTGTTTGATCGTGGACTCCTTCAACATTTTTCCAGTCCGCTCTGGTACTTTCATGCGGAAAAACGCCAGTCCGTGAGACTGCTATTTTTTCAAGCCTCATTTTCAGTTCTGGGACATATTGCAAAAGCAGACGGCCGTGTTTCGGAACAGGAAATTCAGATGGCCAAGACGCTCATGCGAAACATGAACCTAAATCGAGAGCAACAAAAAGTCGCGCAAGAATTTTTTAATGTGGGGAAAAAAGAAAACTTCAATTTGAAACAAACACTTGCTGCCTTCCAAAAAGTAGCCCGTGACAATCCAAATTTATTAAAACTGTTCATAGATATACAATACAAAGCTGCTCAACTAAATGGTTTATCCGAAAAAAAAATAGAAATCATGAATACCATTCTCCACTACATGCAATGCGCTCCCATTCATAAGCAATCTCGATTTAACGATGATTTTTATCAAAAATCCAGCAGAGGGCAATCTCATCAGTCCCCATCTAATACCTTGGCCAGCGCTTATACTATCTTGTCTATACAGCCTACTTCATCCAAACAAGAAATCAAACATGCCTATCGACGGTTAATAAGCCAGAATCATCCCGATAAACTGATTGCGCAGGGCATGTCTAAAGATAAAATTAAAATTGCGAATGAAAAAACCCAGATCATTCGCAAGGCTTATGAACAGATTTGTGCAAGCAAGGGATGGTAACGTGATCTGAATCTATTCAAACGTGACACCACCCTCGTCTAACATTTTCTTTGTCCTATCTGCCATTAAAACATGTGCAACTTCAGAAGGATGGATCGGATCAAAAAACAAATAACCAGAGCAGGCATCAACATTCGCACGTGATTTAACACTCGAGACCATCTTTAAAATAGATCTTTCTGATGGTGTATTTACCATTTCTTCATAACAGGTATCAACGATATTAGTTAAACCGTTACGTTCTGGAAAATTCAACAGCTCTTCTATAATGTCATTAACATTAAAATAAAACCAATGAACGGACGGATCATTCTGCTCCAGTTCTGAAACAATATCTTTCAAGACGGCATTATGTTTTGTAGTCAACGCCGTTAAGAGATCAACCGAATCAAAATCCTTCGCGGCTGGCGTCCTACCCAAATCGGGCACATTAACAACCATAATATGCTTCGCACCCTTTTTGACCAAGCGCTGCAATTCATGTTTAATACCTAAGGTCACCATCGAAACTGCTTTATCAACATCCTCAGGAACAGCCAAATAGTTGTTTGAACCCATCCAGACCACATACAAACTGCTGTCATCGGCCTTATCATGATGCGATAGTAAATAACTGTCTATCTCCCGATTCAATGTAAACAGAACATCGTCTTCATCATCATTTTCATCATCATTTCTTTCAGATACGCCAGCTCCTCCAAAAGCATAATCAAGCAAATGTGCCTGACCATCCTTTGGATAATACTGGTTAATTAAAAGTTCGATCCAAACAGGCCCATTGGTAAAACGCCCCTTGTAATAAGGTGGAGACAGAGGAAGCTCGCCCTTCATATATTCATACAGATTACCGTTATCTGACAGACTGTCACCAAAAACAACAATCTTGTTTAACGGTGCCGCTGATGACAATACTGAAAAAAATAACGCAAACAGAATAAAAATAATTTTCATACTCAACCTTATTCAATTGTAAGGAGGAAAGGGCGAGCGCCGCCCGCCCCTACAATGCAACCAACGTCAATTTTAACTGTCTGCCACAAACCCATGCTTTATTTAACCCATGAACTAGGTTTTTGTCCATACCTTTGGGCAAACGAACAGTAGAATGATCATCATTTATTTTCAAACCCGTGATAAATCGGCTTTGCAAACCCGCTTCGTTGGCAATTGCACCTACGATATTACCTGGCTTGACGCCATGCACACGGCCTACATCAATGCGATACAGCTCTTGTTGTGCAGAAGACTCTTCTCGAAATGGTTTTCGTTCGCCACCAGCAAACTTCGGGCTATCATTATAAGTGCGTGGACTGTCACTATTGGAATAAGATCGTGATGGTCTGGAGTCACTGTTGCTTCTTACACGTGCTTCTTTAGAAGGAGTAGCCGATGCGTGGCCAACAAATTTTTGATCCCAAGGCTTGTCTTTGTTCAGTAACAAGGCCAACGATGCTGCAACATCAATAGCAGACACCTCATTGTCCTTCAAATATTCTTCAATAATGCGACGATAAGAAGGCAGGTTTTCATGCTCTAATCGCGCAGTAATATTAGCCATAAAACGCTGTTGTCTGGCTGTTTGAATCATATAGTCTGTGGGTATTGTAACTTTTTCAATACGTTGACGTGTATGACGCTCAATGCTTGTCAACATACGCGATTCTCTGGGTGTTGCGAACAAAATTGTTATACCACTTCGACCTGCGCGTCCGGTACGACCCACACGATGCACATACGTTTCACAATCATGTGCCATATCATAGTTTATAACATGGGTGACACGTTCCACGTCCAAACCACGCGCTGCAACGTCGGTTGCAACCAATACATCAATAGCGCCCTGTTTAAATTGCGCAACAATGCGTTCACGAAGATTCTGGGTAATATCACCATGTATCGCCATGGCACGATGTCCATGCTTTTGCAATATTTCGGCGACTTCTTCCGTACTGCTTTTCGTACGCACGAACACAATAACGCCCTGATGCTCTTCCACAGCAAGAATACGTAACAATGCATCCGGTTTTTGAGGCTGGGAAGCAAACAGGAAACGTTGTTCAATGCTTTTAACCGTTGCAGTGTCCATGCGAATTTCAACAGACGCAGGATTTTTTAAATATCGTGTGGCAATTTGACGAATTTGTGAAGGCATTGTAGCTGAGAAAAGGACGATTTGTCTTTTTTCAGGCAACTTAGCCAGAATGGTTTCAACGTCATCAATAAAGCCCATCCGCAACATTTCATCGGCTTCATCCAATACAAATGTTTTTAATACATCCAGCTTCAATGTTCCACGATCGATGTGGTCAAGAATTCGACCTGGTGTTCCCACCACGATTTGTGCGCCTTCACGTAATTTCTGTAACTGGGGACGATAATCCTGACCACCACATAGTACGGTTACGCGTACATTTTTCATGTACGTGCACAAGGATTCAATGTGTGAACCGACCTGAATAGCCAATTCGCGTGTTGGCGCTAAAATCAGCGCTTGCGGACCTTGTATATCAAGGGATAAATTCTGCAAAATAGGCAAACCAAATGCCGCAGTCTTACCAGTACCTGTCTGCGCAAGACCTATCAAATCACGCCCCTCTAACAACAGCGGGATGGATTGTAACTGAATTGGGGAAGGTATGAGAAAATTTTTGTCAACAAGCGCTTTCAAAAGTGAGTCGTTTAAATCAATATCTGCAAAAGTTGTCGTTTCTTGGGTCATATAAATTCCTGAGAAATACACATAATCTGAAATTAGATTAAGCAATGTAAAAACTGGTCAGTATAATATCAGAATTACGCATGAAATGCACTCTTTTTATTCGTTTATTTTTATAACTGTTCGGAGGGTGGTATTGACGCTCGGAGAACGGTTAGATTTGAGTGCAGGTTGAACGAAAACAATTTCGAAAAAGCGCAGCTTACATAGGTATGTGAGCATCCCCGCCTCCGCGGGGACAAGCTTTTCGAAATCGTTTTCGTTCAAGATGCGCCAAATATGGCCATTAATTACTACAGATTAAATCAAGGCAGCTAAACGACAGGCTTGATCAATTGCATGACGGGCGTCCAGCTCCAGTGCCTTATATGCGCCGCCAATCAAATGCACCATTTGCCCCGCCTGTTTCAAAGGTTCATACAATGAACACAATTCAACTTGACCCGAGCAAATCACCACGGAATCAACGTCCAATACACGTGGCTTGTCATCTATTAAAATATGTAGTCCCTCATCATCAATACGCACATAAGTGACACCTGCCAGCATTTCAACGTGCTTGTGTTTTAAACTTAAGCGATGAATCCAACCCGTGGTTTTACCGAGCCCTTTACCCAATTTTTGTTTTTTACGCTGTAATAAATAGACATGACGCGGACTGGGAGTCATAACCGGTTTTTTCAGTCCACCTCGTTGCGAACTAGTAATATCAATACCCCACTCGTCATAAAATTGCTTAGCATCCGATGGCTCATGCGTTAGCCACTCCGCCACATCAAAACCAATACCACCAGCACCAATGACAGCAACGCGGTTGCCCGGCATTCGGTGTTGTTGAATGACATCAACGTAAGTCATCACTTTGTCATGATCAATGCCTGGAATCTCAGGAATACGTGGTTCGACACCCGTTGCCAGCACGACTTCATCAAACGCTTGCAAGGTGTCCAGATCCACGTCTGTTTCCAAACAAATATTGACTTGATATTTTTCTAGCTGGTATTTGAAATAGTTGATTGTATGGTGATATTCTTCTTTGCCGGGAATGGCTTTAGCTATGTTAAATTGCCCGCCCAGCATTGGATCTCTCTCAAACAGCGTTACATTGTGCCCACGTTCAGCCGCGACGGCTGCAAACGCAAGCCCTGCGGGACCGGCACCTACCACGGCTATCTGCTTGGGTTGCGTGGTCATTTGATATACGAGATCCGTTTCATGACAGGCACGTGGATTGACCATGCACGATGCCTTTTTATTTACAAATACTTGATCAAGACAAGCTTGATTGCAGGCAATGCACACATTGATGGCCTGACTTTCACCTGCTTGCGCCTTGGCTGCAAATTGTGAATCAGCAAGAAATGGCCTAGCCATGGAAACCATGTCAGCCATGCCCTCCTCCAGCAAAGCATTCGCTAACTCAGGGGTATTAATGCGATTTGAAGTAATAACAGGAATTGTCACGTTTGGTTTCAAATGTTTTGTGACGTGCGCAAACGCCGCTGCGGGCACCATGGTGGCAATGGTTGGGATACGTGCCTCATGCCAGCCAATACCGGTATTAATCAACGTAGCGCCCGCCTGCTCTATCGCACGAGCCAACAGAACAACTTCCTCCCAGCTGCTACCCTCCGCAATCAGATCGAGCATGGATAATCGATAAATAATAATAAAATTTTCACCCACCGCTTCACGTACACGACGCACCACTTCAACCGGGAATCGCATGCGATTTTCAAATGTCCCACCCCACTCGTCTTGGCGTTGATTGGTATGACTGACAATGAACTGATTAATCAGATAGCCTTCGCTACCCATGATTTCCACTCCATCATAACCTGCACCCTGCGCCAAACGCGCGCAACGGGCAAAATGATCAATGGTTTTTACCACCCGACGCTTACTCATCGTCCACGGCTTGAACGGAGAAATCGGTGATTTCAAGCCACTGGGTGCGACAATAAAAGGATGATAGCCATAACGACCTGCATGCAAAATTTGTAACGCAATTTTTCCATCCGCCTCATGCACGGTATGCGTAACCAACTCGTGACGTTTTTGCTCCTTGCTGCTGGACAACATAGCAGAAAACGGCGCCAAACGACCCGCCCGATTGGGTGCAAACCCGCCAGTAACAATCAACCCAACCCCACCCTGCGCCCGTTCACGATAAAACGCAGCCAACCGGTGCAAGCCATCTTTATCTTCTTCCAGGCCTGTATGCATTGAGCCCATTAACAATCGATTTTTAAGTTGAGTAAAGCCCAGATCAAGCGGCTTGAAAAGCGCTTTAAAAGGCGTGTTATCAATGATGAGTTCCATGATCCGTCCGTGAATGACAAAAGAAAACAGTATATAACGTTTTGGATAAATGAAGAACTTTTGATTAAGCTCATGGGCGATGATATCATGGTTGCGTTGTATATAATGACTGATTGAGGTTCTATGAAAAAAACAATTTTTGTATTTTTATGTGGTTTAGGTTTATTGTCTCCAGTATTTGCAGATGTAGCTCATGAACATTTACATAATAATAAGGCAAATGAAATCATTTCAGGTGGTCAGAAGGCATTAATTCCAGGAACGTGTGAAATAGAAGTTATCAATAATAGTTTCGATGATATTAATATATACGGTCGTTTTGAGGACGGAACTTATTTAACTCCTTTTATCATAAGACATTGGGGCGCTCCTCAAACAGTGAGTCTTTTCTATTACGGTTCCTGTCATCAGGGCATGGATTTTTACATTGAAACAGTGGCTGGCAACTACAAATATAGTGGTTTTACACCTGTTGGAAAAACCATAAAAATCAATGGGTTTTGATGGTTTTCAAGAACTATAGTGTACGTTCGTGCGGATACCAATGCTAATTAACGATGAGAAATGATAATGTACCCTCAACAAATAAACTCCCCTTTGATTTTACTTTCCAGGCTCAGAGAGCAACGAAACCTGATACGATCCATGCGCTTTCAAAATCACATGGGTATGGATGCCCAACAGATTCTTCGCTCTGCATTGCAGTTATATCTTTCTTCCTCATGTGGGTGCAGGGTCGTTAGGCATCATAATCCTGACTTTGATTTAACAAATATTGAGATTCTAACATCAACATATGATCGTTTATTGTGCAAGTTTGATAGTGTTATTAATTCACTTGAATGTATAACGAATCAACATGATTATCAAGACGACCACTACAGAGGAGTTGGAATTTGTCAGGGACAGGGCTTTTTTGACAGCACTATTCATAGTCATCACACATATCAACATACACAACAGCAACACCACCAACATCCACAGCAACAGCAACAGCAACAACATGGACAGGCGAGACAGCAAGCGTTTAATTTCGTTGATGGATCTGGAGCAGGTTCAAATCATACTCACCCATACGGTGCTCCACGCGGACC
>JABDAB010000061.1:8345-8550 GCA_013289415.1 Gammaproteobacteria bacterium | reverse complement strand
GTTGTATCAAGTTTTGAATCAGTCATGCTGAAATCGGTTAAGGAGCTATTTTGCTCCATCACATGAGCCAGTTTGTCCACGATTCCAGCATCAAAACATTTGCGACCATTAATCTCATGATCATCAAATGCATTTTCTGAAAAGTTAACGCATTGCAATGTCGTGTTTATGGTTAGCATATCCAAAAGCGTTATTATGCAATCCT
>JABDAB010000061.1:0-8335 GCA_013289415.1 Gammaproteobacteria bacterium | reverse complement strand
CAGTTATGACTTAAATCAAGAATAGTCATTGTCTTGTTGTCTTTGAGATATTCTGCCATTTGCTGGGCACTTTCATCATCAATGCCACATCCGGATAAATTAATTTCTTGCAAGTTTTTCACTCGCTTCATTAAAGTAACAATGCTGCTTGTTTTTGCTTTTTTATCCTCCATGGCCATGAGATGAGGATTATTACTCAAATCTAGCGTCATCAATGAAGTATTATTTTTGAGGACCTTGACCAACACTTTTAATTCAGCCGTACTCAAATCCAGACCGGAAAAATCAAGATGTGTTAACGCGGGATCGTTATTGTTAAGTGCGTGCAATATATCGATAGGGATTTTTGTCTCATTTCGCTGCATTACTGGCCTCGTTCAGCTGTGTTATATACTTCAATAAACTTGTAAATTTTTAAATATTCACAAATATTAACATAGTTAAGCTTAAATAAAGCTGAAACAACAAAACGGGGTTTTATTCCTTATAAATTGAAAGACTTGAAGAGGCTGTCATTTTTGCATACCATCTATGCCAACCAAAAGCTATGCCAACCAAAAGGAAAATGTATGTCAAAAATTCTCTGTGTACTCTACGATGATCCGATTGATGGCTATCCCACCGACTATGCCCGGAATAGCCTCCCCCATTTGACGGCTTATCCTAACGGCCAAACCTTGCCAACGCCGCACCATATTGATTTTACGCCAGGCACGTTGCTGGGCAGTGTTTCTGGTGAGCTGGGCTTGCGCAACTATCTCGAATCACAAGGTCATACCTTCATTGTGACTGCTGACAAGGATGGACCCGATGCTCAATTTGAAAAGGAATTACCAGATGCTGATATCGTGATTTCACAACCTTTTTGGCCGGCTTATTTGACCGCTGAACGCCTGCAAAAAGCCAAAAAACTTAAATTGGCCATCACCGCTGGCATTGGCTCCGATCACGTGGATTTGGCAGCTGCCATGCAACACGATGTCACTGTGGCAGAAGTGACCTATTGCAATAGTATTAGTGTCGCGGAATTTAATGTCATGATGATTTTGACTCTGGTTCGCAATTATCTGCCTTCGCATGAATGGGTTTTGAAAAAAGGCTGGAATATTGCAGATTGTGTGACGCGTTCCTACGATTTGGAAGGCATGATCGTCGGTGTGTTGGGCGCAGGTCGGATTGGGCTGGCAACTTTAAAACGCTTGAAACCGTTTGATGTGCAATTGCATTATGCCGATCAATATCGTTTGCCCGAGCACACTGAGCAAGAATTGAATCTGGTTTTTCACGACAATGTGGAATCGCTGGTATCTGTTTGCGATGTTGTTGCTCTCTGTTGTCCCTTGCATCCCGAGACTGAATATCTATTCGGTGATGCACTGATCAGCAAAATGAAACGCGGTGCATATATTGTGAATACGGCACGCGCGAAAATTTGTGATCGCGATGCGATTGCACGCGCACTGGAGAGTGGTCAATTAGCCGGTTACGCTGGTGACGTCTGGTTTCCGCAACCACCGGCCGCCCATCATCCATGGCGTACCATGCCGCATCATGGCATGACACCGCATATCGCGGGGACCAGCTTGTCTGCACAAACACGCTACGCCGCTGGTGTACGTGAAATTCTGGAATGCTGGCTGGCAGGACGTCCCATTCGTCAGGAATATTTGATTGTGGACAAGGGAAAACTGGCAGGCGCCGGCGCGCATTCCTATACAGCTAACGTCGCTAACGTGGCTAACATCTGATATTTAATCCCGGTATCTCATCCCGGATGAAGATGAAGCATTTCATCCGGGCCGTAGCTTCGGTTAATTCGGTTAACCCATTGATTCATCCTTGATTCATCCTTTAATGATACTTTTTTTAACCATATATATTGACATATATTAACAATATATTGGATAATTGATCAAATTAAATGCAAAATGAGAGAATGGTGACCAAATCATGAGAACTCGTGGTAAGCGCAAAAAAAGCCCCAGTCGTCCCACTGCCAAAAAGCAGACCCCTGCCAAAAAGCCGAAAATTTTGGATAAGAAAAATCCATTTATTGCATTGTCTCCCGCTTATATCGAGATACTGGAGAAGGAAGAAAACTTTGTTTACCTTGCCTCAAAACACCCCTATGACCATCCTGAAAATGTTTTTGTGGATAGGGTAGACCTGATAAAGGGGTATGGCCTGTACGCTGCAAAAACCATTTATGCTAATACCATTCTGGGCGAATATACTGGTGAAGAAGTCTCGCTGGAAAATCTGGATACTGATTCGCCCTATAGCATGTTTATCAGTGATGACTTATATCGAGATGCAAAGAAAACAGGAAACTTTACACGTTTTGCCAATTGTTCAGAATACCAGGACAATGCCTGTTTCGAGTTCAATGAGAAATTAAATATTATTTTAGTAATGGCCAAGCGAACAATCAAAGCGGGCGAACAAATATTAATAAAATATACCGAGGATAATTTGCTTGACAAGGAATATTATTGTTTGCATCCCAGCGATTCCTGGAAATCAAGTGTTGATTATCGGGATGATCATGTGTCCCACTATCAATTAATTGACCTTAAATCCGATTATCCTGGCCTTGCTTTAAAATGTAATGATCAGGTTTATTTGAGCAAGATGGGACATGCGATTTTAAATAATGAAGTCTTGACCGATAAAATGTTGCCAGATGAAAATAGCAGCCAAATTGTTAATCTCCGTTTTTTAAAACAACATGAACATGAGAATGTTCCGCTGGGATTTGATAAATTTGATTCGCTTAATGCGCTGATGCTCGCCTGTTATTTTGGACAGGTTGGCAATGTGAAATGGCTAATAAAAAACAAGGCGGAAATAAACAAACAGCAAACCATTTCTGGAAAAACTGCCCTGTTTTTTGCATTTCAGGGACTAAAAGACAATATGTGCAGCGAAGAAAATTGCACGACCATCACCATCCTCTTGTGTAGCCATCACGCCAATCCTTGCATTTCCAGTAAAATAAGTGAGATATTTTTATTTGACGCCATGCGACAGTTAAACTCAAACAATTTGGCGCTGATTTTAAAAAATTTAAATAATGAAGGTTTTGAAGATGCAATGAGGCATGTCAATGAAGACAATCTGGATCTGGTTTTTTTCGCCATTAAACTAAAGCGTTTCGACATACTGGACTTATTGTTATCAAGATGCGGCAATTATTTTAACCAAAACATAGATCAGCCCATCAGGGAAATTATAAATCTCGATGACGATGATAATGAAGAAGAGCCATTTTATAACCTCAATGATATTAATGAATCAATAGTGAATAATAATTATATGGACAGCGATAGAAAGAATTTAAGAGCCATATTAAAAAAACATCATGTCTATAATTCTGTACTGGAGTCCATCCCAAATCTGAAACTGAGGAATACCAGTGCCGACTACTTACATGAGCATTTTACAAACTACAAATTATGTCCTGTAGCCGCGAATTTTCCAACCTTGTATCTGGGGAATAATGATCAGCTTTACCTGACCGATGTCGGGTTGACAATCATGAACGGCGGCATCCTGAGTAATGAGTTGCTGGCAAATGATCAGGTCGTTAATTTGTACTTTCTAAAGAAAAATGAAAATAGTCAAAATACGCCATTGGCATTTGATGAATTTAACGCTTTTAATGCATTAATGTTAGCATGCTATCTTGGCCAATGTGCCAACTTAATATGGCTGCTGAAAAAGAATGCGGATTTAAATATGCGACAACTAAATTCTGGTCGATCTGCATTGTTTTTTGCTGTTCAGGGATTCAGGGAGGGAATCTGCACAGAACAAGTTTGCATGGCAATCCTGATTACGTTCATTAAGCGCAATGCTGACATTTTTATCAAGGATAATATGGGAGAAACATTTTTATATGAAGCGATCAAAATATCCCATGCAGTATATATGCCAGCCTTGAGTGCTCACTGTATTTTTGAAATATTAAGGGAAATAGGCAGCGATAATTGTAAACGTTTGCTTAAAAATAAAAACCACGAAAACCTGGACGCTGTTTTATTTGCCATAAAATACAAGAATTTTGCTATTCTGGAGATATTGTTGCAATTTGATAAAAATTATTTTGAGGATTGTAACTGTGACACGATTGTAAAATTAATAGAATATTTTACAGAATCTGAAAAAAATATATTACGTTTAATACTTCAAAAAAATCATTTTCCTGATAATACCATTCAAGCCATTTTTAAAACGAATCAGCAAGCGCAGGAAACTCATCCAGCAAGATTGTTTACGCCAGTAGTGGCGCCTGCCTCCCAATCTGCAACCACAATTTCCATGAGTGACCAGCAGAATACCGAAACTGCACCCCACGGGACATTAAAATTTTAAAAGGTAAAAATATGCAAACCCGACTTTCATTTTTTACATTGTTGTTATTGATTTCATTTGCCTCAGTAAATGCTGTGTTATTTACTCCCGCATTGCCGAACATTGTTCATTTTTTTGGGATAGGTGAAGATACCGCACAACAAACTATCACATGGTTTTTAGTGGGCTATGCGATAGGACAGCTAGTGTATGGTCCAATTGCAAATCGATTTGGAAGAAAACCAGCGCTTTATGCGGGTATCAGTCTCCAAATTGTGAGCAGTTTGTTATGTGTGCTGGCTGGCATTATCCATGAATACGGGTTACTGGTGGTAGCGCGGTTTATGTTGGCGTTGGGATCAGGCGTGGGATTAAAGATGACTTATACTTTGGTTAACGAATGTTACGAACCAAAAATTGCCAGTCAAAAAATATCTTACCTGATGCTGGCTTTTGCAATCACGCCAGGCTTGGGTGTGGCAGTGGGCGGCATTTTAAATACCTACTATGGCTGGACAAGTTGTTTTTATGCAGGTGCTATCTATGGACTCGTTTTACTATTTTTCGTTGCCCGCTTGCCGGAGACACAAACAACCTTAAACTTGAACGCGCTTAAAATGAAACATTTAGTGCATGAATATGGCACCCAATTTAAAAATATTCAATTAATGACGGGCGGATTATTGATGGGTGCGTCAACCTGCTTTGTCTATGTTTTTGCCGCAGTCGCACCTTTTATTGCCATCGATATTTTTGGTTTAACCAGTTCCGAATATGGTCTCGCGAATATCATTCCACCTATTGGACTAATATTAGGTTCAGTCGTTGGCGCAAGGCTTTCAAAAACATATCCACTTGAATCAATTATACGAGCAGGCATACTAATAGCAAGTCTCGGCACAGTATTAATGTTCGTGGCCATGTTTATGCAATTGCCAATACTGTTTTCGTTATTCTTGCCCATGATAATCATTTATTTTGGTTTATGTTTTATTCTGGCGAATGCGTCTGTCATCGCAATGAGTCACGTTAGTGATAAAGCGCATGGCTCTGCGGTGATGAATTTTATCAATATGGGATTGGCGACCCTGGTGGTATTAAGCCTCGGCTTGTTTTCAATGAAGACCATGTTATTGCCCGCCATTTATATTATTTTGTGTGTGGCAATGATGGGGATAAGCTTGCAGAGCAAGCGTACACAAGCTAATCGTCTATCTTCATGAATATTCATCAATAAGTGCATTTTCAAATAAATGTCGTATTACCTGCTATTCTTAAGATGTATGAGCCCAAAGTAATTTATAATTGTGTGTCATGGTTATTTAAGAAATTATATAAGAATTCTAAAACGAGGATTAGCATATGTATGGTCGCCGTTATATTAGGTTCCATGGTAAGGTGTATTTAGTCGGAAATCGACGCCCTGCAAAAATGGATGAAAGACTGTTCAATAAGATATTCAGTGAGCATCATGAACTTGAGCGGGTTGCTGATCTGCTTCAGTTAGAGAAAAAAACAGATGAATGGCGGGATGCCATTAGAACATTCGATAAAAAATTTAATTTTATGACGTTATGTGCGCAGTACAAAACAGCAACAACTGAGGAAGAAAAAAATACTTTAGAAGATAAAATTTATAAAGAATTTGAAAAATCATGTGAAGAAATGATTAAAGTCATCAAGACGGCTATGCCTAATAAAAAACTGGATTCGTCAATGACAGTCATGGATGGTGTTGATGCTGTTATGCAGCAATTTAAGGATGCCAAAAGATCCAAAACATTAAATGTCTTGACGATCATGGAAGTTGTCTTGTTCAAACTCAGCATTCTGAAAGATTATTCACAGTCATATCATATCCAGCATATTCTTGATCGGGATTTTTTTGAAAAAACAAAAACAGAAGTCGGTGATTTGTCGCAAGGATGTATTTACATCAATAGCCAGGAAGATGGGCTTTATTATTTATTCAAAAATCGCGATGGTGAAATTCAAAAAGGTGTTATGCCTAATGATCAAGTCATGGGTCTGGAAAATTCTTCAAACGATGTTGAAAATCGTATTATGCTTTATTTGAAAAATCATAAGCAAATTGAGGGTAATTCATTTACAGATAGACGACTGCAAGAAACTTTTGAAATTTATTCTTCTCGCCGACATCTTTATATTGAAAGTAGACTGGATTTTTTCACACATAATTTTCCAGATTCAGATGAGCTTGATGAAGAAATTGTTGAGCATATTAATATGGACCTGGGTTTATTCAAGAAAGAAATACCCTCCATGACGGCAGCTGTTATTCCTGGTAATGAGACGGAAAAAATTAATTCCATCATGAGTGAACCTTTGTTTCAGATATTGCCCATCTATTCAATCAATGGCAGTCTTGGGATTTTTACCAACCTGGCTGCCTTTTTTGGTTATGGCTTGATTATTGTGGGATTCAGCGGCAAACCTATTTCTGCGCATGAGAAATTTGACCAAAGCACTTGTTTAACTGAGCATGATTATTTTCATGCTTGTAATATTTTTCGTTTGATGGATTATCATCCTCAATTTTTTAAGCAGTGCAGAGATGTTTTTTATCAATTGATTGAAGATGTAAAAAAAGGCGTAGATAATGGCGGTATTGATGCACTTACTTTCAAAAAAGAAATTTTGGTTTTGCATTTGATTGTTAGAGAATTAAGTCATTTTTATTCGCAATATTGGGAGCTTGGTATATCTTTGGATATGGAAGAATTTAGAGATAATGTTGAAGCTTATATAAAACTTTCTTTAATAAATATCTTTCAGGATTACACAAGCGGTTACGGCCCCAATGTTGAGTATTATCGTCAACGAAAAGCCATGAATAAAGAGGACAGACCAAAATTGACCGAAGAACAAAAAAAAGAACTTGCGCAAGGAATGAATAAAGAAACTGTGATGGAATTAATTGATTTAATATATTTCAGCAATCTTTTGGATTATAAAATACCACCTGAGGTGCTGCCAAAATCAAATAGAAATAGCGATGAGAAAACTGCTGGTATATCAAAAGAGCAAAGAAAAAAACTTTGGAAAGCAGCGCCGAGTTTAGCTGAATCACTAAAAAAAATTGCAATCGATTTTTGTGATCGCAATCAACAAAGAAGAAGGAAGGAAGCCAGAGAGAGGGAGGCAGAATTTGACAGGAAATTAAATGAAAAAGCGAAGGCCCGAAAAATAGAAGAAGAAAAGAAAAGAAAGGAAATGAGGAAAGAAAAATTTCTAAAAGATTATAAATCTTATAAAGAAAACGCAGACGTTATTTTTCAACGCAAGACTTCTTCTAAACCTGCATCTGTCTCTTATCCAAGACAGCGTAAAGATCCAGGTAAATAATTCATTCTGATTTGGAGGCCATAGCCAGAAGAAAACAAAATGATAATGCCGCGTAAATGTTTCATTTATTTCCTTCTGGCTACTTCACATTGTTACTTCCTGAGTTTCACATTGTTGGTAACGTCCTCAATTTTCTTCGGTGAGGTTTCAATTGCCAATTCTGATAATTGATGAATTTGATCAACGATCGCATTCACCAGTTTGATTTGTTGGGGAGTTGCATCCTGTTTATCTCCCTGTGTGATTCTCTGACCTTGATGGATCAAGGGAATCCACTGGCAAACCATTCGTGCTTCATCGAGTTTTTTCTCTTTTTTATCACGATAAGTACGATGATCTGTTTCTGATTTCAGAGCTTCATTGATGACGGGTTTTAATTTCATGATGGCATCAAACATTCTGAGTCCTTCTGCCGGGCAATGCACTCTATTCAGTTTATGTTCTGAGGCCAGGAGCAAATCATAGGGTTCATTGCGGGATGCATAGGCAGTATACAACAAAGCTAACCCTGTCAGTTTTTCAATTTCTCCGGATTTTAACTGTTCTTGTATGGTTTCTCTGGTTTCCAGGCCTAATTCAATTAATATTTGTGCTGTTTTTGCCAAACGCAATAAGA
>JABDAB010000060.1 GCA_013289415.1 Gammaproteobacteria bacterium | reverse complement strand
GCCAAAGGCGTTGTCAACCTAATCAGTTGGCAACAAAGCCGTGCTGAAATTGAATTTTTGTATTGTTTGGATGATAAAATTATTCCCATTGAAGTTAAATCAGGTTGGGTGACTCGTAGTCAAAGTCTTAAAACGTATGTTGAGAAATATCATCCCGCGTTTCGAGCGACATTTAGTGCGCGGTCATTACGCCTAGATCAAGACAACCGCAACCATAATTATCCTGTTTATATGGTACATTGGTTTCCATTAACAGAATAACTTGGCTGGCAGTAAGTACAAAATACGGTGCTGCGCGCACCTAACTTCAATGATTGCAATGGGTTTTGACACCGCATACAAGGCAAACCTGCTCGACCGTAAACGGATAATTGTTGCGCGAAATAGCCCGGTTTGCCTTCGCTGTTTACAAAATCCTTTATGGTTGTACCTCCTTGCTGAATGGCAGACTGTAATATTTTTTTAATGGCGTTGACCAGTTGTTGACATTGTACCCGCGTTAATAAGCCCGCCGGCGTAACGGGATGAATACCTGCTAGAAATAATGCTTCTGCTGCATAAATATTACCAATACCAACAACTATTTGGCTATTCATGATGAATGATTTGATTGGAACACGACGAGAATGTGCTCGTTGCATTAGGTAATGAGCATTAAAATCTGCATCTAGCGGTTCTATACCAAGCGATTTAAGTAATCTATGGTTACCAGGGTCATCTGTAGTCCATAACAAGGCGCCAAAACGACGTGGATCCGTATAGCGCAGGATTTTATCATCAGAAAAAATAATATCGACATGATCATGAGGATTTAAATGTGTTGCACCGGTCACCATTCGCAAACTGCCAGACATCCCCAAATGAATAATGAGAATGCCCGCATGGGTAGGCATCAATAAATATTTACCACGACGTGACAATTGACCAATCCGTCCTTGACTTAAATGTTCTTGCAACGCAGGGGGTATTGGCCAGCGCAATTGATGGTGACGAACCACAACATCTTGAATAATAGCGCCTTCAATATGGGGCTTTAAACCATGCATAATGGTTTCAACTTCAGGAAGTTCTGGCATGATGATATAGAGGTAATATTGATGAGGCCATCATTATGCCACTTAAAACATTTTTCTGCACATTACACCATCCTGATAATTTGTTAAATTTACCCATTAGACTTACAATGATCATTTTAAAGTTAAAATGACTTGATAATGACTAATATTTTTCAATTAAAACAATCTTTAGAGCAGCTTCAAAACAATCCGCGATTTACAGAGCCTCAACGACAATTTTTTAAAACCTTGCTTGAAGGGCAACCCGGCGAGTCTGGCTGGAGATCTTTTGCAGAGATTGCAAAATCACCAATAATTGAAAATAAAGTAGGTAGATTAAGTGCAGCTATTCAATTAGAGTATGAAAAAACACCTTCATGGGATCTCATCTCACGGTACAAATTAAGAAAATTGCGTCAAAAAATAACCGACGATCGGACTGATGAAGAAAAAATAGACTGGATTAGAAGAAAAAATCCACCTTTTGATTTAATTAAGAAAGAATTAGCTATTAAATTTTCAATTAATGCTAATGTTAAAAACGACATTGATCATCTTATCGATACGTTAAAAAAGAAAATATCTCAAACATCATGGTCAGATTTAACTTATTTACGCGCTTTGCGGCGACTCCAGGCGCAATTAACAGCGTTCAAAACCAATCAAATACAACGATGGGTTGTTATTCAGCAGAACAAACGCCGAGTGAAAAAGGATGATCTACTTTGTGAAGAAACAGTTACACGATTTCATGGCACAATATTATTACCCATGAAACAACGATTTGATTATCGTCTTGGATCTTCGCAGGGTGAATGCAGGGGTTATGTCAAGATATGGGGTAGCGCACTTTTAACAAACACACCATTTTTTGGTGTGACGTCCAATCAAACCCCACTTTTTAAACATGTGAAATATGCCTCAGCCACTGGGCAACGGTACCCAGAGCTAAATCATGGTGCTATATTGACAGAAGAAATTTCAAATGTTCAATATGATATTTATGAACCTTTAGGTATTTCATCGACTCTGATTAGTATGCAAACTTTCTTTCACTCCATCGATAAATTGGCAGAAAAATTAGTTACAACAGTAGACAATCATCCAACAGATGTTCTTCTTTTGGGTTTGATGCATTATTCAGCTGGTCACTTCGTTGGTTTATGTAAAAAGGATGATAATTATCATTTTTTTGATTCCAATTTAGGCTGGGTGCGATTTAATCAAGCCCATGATTTTCAAACATGGTTTCCGTTTTATTTTAAAACAATAGGCTATAGCAGTAAAACTGTCGAATATAAAGATATGTTTCATGAGTCAATGATGGTTTTGATGAAGTACGATCCTACAATAACGCAGCAAGCAGAGGCTCATCCACCATCATCAAGCCCGTTGGTTTGTTTCAGTAGAATGGCTTGTTTGATGTTGACTTTTTCTCCTTGCGTCGCGGGCTTAGTCGTATATTACGTTGGCATACGTGGGCTCATTTATGAGGGGTTATATTTATCAGCCAAGATAAAAAATGCATGTCAAGCAACTGAAAGTTTTGAGATACCGCTTACCGAGTGCGCTCGCGATCAATACTCAGCTGATGATATAGAACTCTTATTTTATAATCAGAGAACTAATCACGTAACGCCATCTATCTCGCATCATTGTTTAGCGGGTACATTATTTAAAGCAGAGCGCGATCGATCTCGATATGTATCGGATGACAACGCGCCTGTTATTATGAAGCTGGCGTAATTACTCGCTCCCGTCTTTGCTTCGCTCGCAAAGACGGATGGGTGAGCAGTAGGGAGTTAACCATTATGACCTTAGGGGCTTCGACAGGGCAGGGGTAAAATAAATGTTTTCATAGATATCCCATTTGAATCATGCTCTCGAAAAATCAAACGACAATGTATCTGCAATGCATCGTGTATCAAGTGCCAACGCTAACAAGCGGTCAACACCCAAAGCCACGCCACTGCAGGCTGGTAGTCCATGATTCATGGCCTGTAACAAATACTCATCCGGAGGACTGTCTGGCAAGCCACGTTGTTTGCGAGCTTGAATGTCCTGGTTAAATCTTGCGCGCTGAGCGGCTACATCGGTTAATTCATGGAAGCCATTAGCCAGTTCAACTCCATTGTAATAGACTTCAAACCGTTCAGCAACGCCATTTTTGATCTGTGCTAATGCAGCCTGGGAAACTGGGAAGTCGTATACAGCAACCGGTACTGGTTCGTTTGCCAGAAAAGGCTCAACAACATGGCTCATCAACAAAAATAAATATTGGTCACGGTCCTGTTCTGTTTCAGGCAGTACGTTGTCCAATTCAAACCGTTTTAAAACCTGTTTTAATGCTATGATATCCGCCTTCATCGGATCAATATCACAAGCGTCTAAAAAAGCCTGTTGATAAGTCTTTTTAATCATCGGCCCACACCCCAGAACTTCTTGTAATAAAGCATTCACTTCTGCCATCAATGTGTGGTGATCAATATCAAGCTGATACCACTCTAATAAAGTGAATTCAGGGTTGTGCCATCGACCCAGTTCGTCATCACGAAATACCCGTGCCAGTTGAAAAATAGCTCCACTTCCTGCAGCTAGCAGGCGTTTCATGTGGTATTCAGGGGAGGTTTGCAGGCAGTAGGATTGGTTGCGGAAAGTTGCTTTGATATTGGCTAGATAAACATCGGTGATGCCGTAGCGTGCCATGACAGGCGTTTCGACTTCGAGGTAATTACGTTCGTTGAAAAAATTGCGGATCGATTTGAGAATGTGGGCTCGTTGACGTAGTGCGTCGATTGATGCTGAGGGTTGCCATGGGTTATTCATGGTTAGATTGACTCCGTGTTTGGAAACGCCATGTGTCCATGTAGGGGGGAGGAAAAAAACGCAAATTTGTTATACGACTACAACCCTCTCCCTAGCCCTCTCCCGCGTTCACCAGCTTGTTTTTACAAGCTTTTCTGTCGCGGGAGAGGGGACTGTTCAGTGCTCTACAAAAGATGTGGGCAATGATATGGCACGGCTTAATAAAACATACCCAGTTCCAATCTCGCGGCTTCAGTCATCCGTTCCTGAGTCCATGTGGGTTCCCATACGAGCTCCACTGTGCAATCCGTCACGCCTTCCACTTCATTTACGGCTTTTTCAACGGTACCAGGAAACGTTTGCGCAACAGGACAACCTGGGGATGTTAACGTCATTTGAATAAATACGTGCTGTTTTTCGTCAATTTTGATGTCGTAAATCAAACCCAAATCATAAATGTTAACGGGAATTTCAGGATCAAATACTGTTTTAAGCCCTGCAATCACTGACTCGTTTAATTCGTCGTTCGTTGGTTTTTTTTTAAATCCAAACATGTTAGTTCTCCGTGCAGACTGGATCTGCATCTTTTTTTACAGCCGCTTCAAAGGTATGCCAAGCCAGTGTTGCACATTTTACACGTGCTGGAAATGCGCGGACACCAGCCAATACGGTTAACTTGTCCAGAGATAACTCAGGAATCTCTTCATCACTGGTCAACATTGTATGAAAACGTTCAAATAATTGATGGGCTTCACTCACCGTTTTGCCCATCATTGCATCGGTCATCAAGGATGCTGAAGCCTGTGAGATAGCACAACCACAACCCACAAAGCTAATATCCTGAACAATATTATTTGCGACTTGCACGTAAACCGTCAATTTATCCCCACACAAAGGATTAAATCCTCGTGCCTGGCTGGTTGCATTAAGCATCTCGCGATGATTTCGCGGGTTGCGATTATGATCAATAATAATTTCCTGGTACAGCTCACGTAAATCCATCATCAGGCAAAAACCTCTATCACTTTTTGTAACGCGTTAACGCAGGTGTCAATTTCCTGTTCGGTGTTATAAAACGATAATGAAACCCGGTTTGTTGCAGCGACCTGAAGAAAGTCCATCAATGGCATCGCGCAATGATGACCACTACGAATGGCAATGCCCTGGCTATCCAAAATAGTAGCCACATCATGTGCGTGAATGCTGCCATGCACAAACGAGATAATCGGTACTTTATCAGCCGCAGTCCCCACCAGATTAAACCCTTTTATAGATTGAAAAGCTTTCGTCGCATAAGCCAGTAAATGCGCTTCGTAAGCGACAATCGCCTCTAAATCCAGGGTCCATAAATAATCAAGAGCAGCACCTAATCCAATCACGCCGGCAATATTCGGCGTCCCTGCTTCAAATTTATACGGCAAGGGGGCGTATTCAGTGGCTTCAAAGGTGACATAACTGATCATCTCGCCACCACCTTGATAAGGCATCATCTCTTCAAGCAAGTTCTCGCGACCCCACAATACTCCAATGCCAGTCGGACCATACATTTTGTGCCCCGAAAATGCGTAGAAATCACAACCCAGCGCTTGCACATCAATGGGGATGTGTGCGGTAGACTGTGCGCCGTCCAACAACACCAAGGCTCCATATGCGTGGGCCATTTCGATCATTTTCTTCACAGGATTAATGGTGCCCAAGGCGTTGGAAGCATAATTGATCGCGACAAACTTGGTTTTGCTTGATAATTTTTTCTCAAACTCATCTAGTAAAATTTCGCCCTCAAAAGAAATAGGCGCCACTTGTAATATCGCCCCTGTTTTTTTGCAGACCATTTGCCAGGGCACAATATTAGAATGATGTTCCATGTGTGTGATAAGAATTTCTTCTCCGGGCAGCATCCTCGGTTCAACAAAACTGTGTGATACCAGATTAATGGCTTCCGTGGCACCCCGTACAAAAATACACTCGCGAACGGAATTAGCATGAATAAAACGGCAGACTTTTTCACGGGTAACTTCAAACTGAAGCGTGGCACGCGTGCTCAGGGCATGTACGCCTCGGTGCACATTGGCATTATCGCACGTATAATAATGCGACATTGCATCAATCACCGACTGTGGCTTTTGCGTTGTGGCCGCGTTGTCAAAATAAATCAGTGGATAGCCATTTACAGTCTGTTTCAAAACAGGAAAATCTTTCCTTATGGCATTTATATCCAGTGTGTTAATCAACGTCGCTGCTTTGTTCATATGCTCATCCTATCTGTTGATCTAATAATCCACCCAACCAGGTTGCGAGATTAACATCGGTAATCGCGCGCAAATTTTCTGCTGCAAACGCCTGAACCAAATAATGACTGGCTTCCGCACGTTCAATCCCGCGCGTGGCGAGATAAAATAAAGCGTCTTCATCCAGTTGCCCTACCGTGGCACCATGAGTGCAGATCACATCATTGGCAAAAATCTCCAGCTGTGGTTTGGTATCAATTTCCGCATCGATGGATAGCAGCAAGTTTTTATTTTGCTGTTTGGCTTCAGTATGTTGTGCATCTTTGGCCACAATCACTTTGCCATTAAATACTGCCCGCGAATGACCATTTAAAATCCCTTTATAATCCTGAGAACTGCTGCAATCAGGTACGGCGTGAGTAACAAGGGTATGATGATCCATATGCTGACCATTGGTGGGGGCATAAATTCCATTCATAGAACAGCGTGCATGAGGCTCTTGAAGACTGAACGTGATGTCCGATCGCACCAGTTTGCCGCCAAAACTAAACAAATGGCTGTCAAACTGACTCCCCGCTGCCTGATTTACAGCAAGATGGCCTATGTGACTCGCTAAGTTACTTTCGCGTTGAATTTTATAATGCGTCAGTGTTGAGTTCGCTGCTGAATACACCTCGGTTATCGTATTGGTAAAATACTCCGTAGATGCATCACCTTGATAATCTTCAATAATAGTTGCGCGACTATCTGCCTCTGCAATGACAAGGTGGCGAATATAAGTGGCCTGTTGTGTTTGATCTTGCCAATGAGCCAGCAATAACGGTTCGGTTAAACTCACACCCGCCGGTAAATATATAAATATTCCACATTGCAGCATTGCGGTATTCAGTGCATGAAAGGCATGTTCCTGCTTCAGAATCTGTCCTAGCCAGGGTTTGATTTTGTCCGCATGAGACAGAAGTGCATGGGCCAACGGGAGAATCAAAACACCCGCAGGCAAGGTTGCCGCCAGTGCTTCAGCGCCCACTACCACGCCATTGATTAATGAAATTTTGCTGCCGCTAACAGGTAAGCTGTCTTCCTCGCGAAGACGGAGCTCCATCTTTGCAGCTGTGTCTGCTTTAACAAAGCGCTGCTTCAGAAAACCATCAATCGAGGTGTATTTCCACTCCTCATGTTTACGCGTGGGAAAACCAATGCGCTCAAACTCAACCCGCGCTTTGTTTTGCAACGTCGCAAGCCAGGGGATATCAGATACGCCATTTGCGGCCTGTTGTTGATAAAAATCCGTGATATCACTCATGCTTGTTCCATCTCCTCCAACCAACTATAGCCTTTATCCTCCAACTCAAGTGCCAATGATTTGTCACCTGATTTGATGATTTTTCCGTGCGCCAGTACATGAATAAAATCCGGTTCGATGTAATTTAACAATCGTTGATAATGCGTTACCAGAATAATAGCGCGATCCGGTGATCGCATGGCATTAATGCCTTCGGAAATAACACGCAGTGCATCAATATCTAAACCCGAGTCGGTTTCATCCAGTATCGCCAATTTTGGCTCAAGGGCTGCCATTTGCAAAATTTCATTGCGTTTTTTTTCACCGCCAGAAAAACCTTCGTTAATGCTACGGTATAAAAAACTTTCATCCATATCTAACAGCTTACATTTAGCGCGGATAAAACTCAAAAACTCGATTGCATCCATCGGACTTCTGCCTTGGCCTTTACGGACTGCATTCACAGAAGCCTTGAGGAAATTAATGTTCGTCACCCCTGGAATTTCCAGTGGGTATTGAAACGACATGAAAATCCCTGCTTTAGCACGATCAGCTGGCGATAGCGGCAGCAAGTCTCGGCCTGCATAGGTAATCTCACCACTAGTCACTTCATATGACGGATGCCCTGCCAATACCTTTGACAGCGTGCTCTTACCTGAGCCATTTGGTCCCATGATAGCATGCACTTCGCCAGCATTAACGCGTAAATTGATCCCATTCAAAATGGGTTGCGCGTTATTGGAAACATTTACTGAAACATTTAATTGATTGATTATTAACATATTAACCTACCGCCCCTTCTAAACTGATACCCAATAACTTGGTGGCTTCCACCGCGAATTCCATCGGTAATTCTTTCAATACCTGTTTACAAAAACCATTGACGATCATGGATACGGCATCTTCCGTATCAATCCCGCGCTGTTGACAATAAAATAATTGCTCTTCGCTGATTTTAGAGGTGGTTGCTTCATGCTCCACCTGAGCTGAAGGATGCTTGACTTCAATATAAGGAAACGTATGTGCTGAACATTCAGAGCCCATCAACATCGAATCACATTGCGTGTAATTCCGCGCATTCACCGCAGTGGGTGCAATGCGCACCAAGCCACGATAAGCATTATGCGATCGTCCAGCACTGATGCCTTTTGAAATAATCGTTGACCGGGTGTTTTTTCCCAGATGAATCATTTTCGTGCCGGTATCCGCCTGCTGCATATTATTGGTCACGGCCACAGAATAAAATTCACCGACTGACTCATCACCAGCCAAAATAACACTGGGGTATTTCCAGGTAATGGCAGAACCGGTTTCAATCTGCGTCCAGGATATTTTTGAGCGCTTGCCACGACAGGCACCACGTTTGGTCACAAAATTGTAAATTCCGCCTTTGCCTTCTTTGTCACCTGGATACCAGTTTTGTACGGTTGAATATTTAATTTGCGCGTTATCCATGGCGATCAGCTCAACAACGGCTGCATGCAATTGATTTTCATCACGCATAGGGGCTGTGCAACCCTCAAGATATGACACATAACTATCACTCTCAGCTACAATTAACGTGCGCTCAAACTGTCCTGTTGATGCCGCATTGATGCGGAAATATG
The DNA here is from genome assembly GCA_013289415.1 of Gammaproteobacteria bacterium. GTDB lineage: Bacteria > Pseudomonadota > Gammaproteobacteria > Legionellales > Legionellaceae > DDPF01. Next base: position 240 of record JABDAB010000060.1, on the reverse strand, counting down.
TAGACAATTCCATCGGACAGCGCACACCTTTAGGAATATATACGAAGGATCCATCGCTAAATACGGCTGAATTTAATGCGGCATAAAAATTATCGCGGTAGGATACAACAGACCCTAAATATTTACGCATTAGCTCAGGATGTTCATGTACGGCTTCGGAAAATGGACAAAAAATAACGCCTTTTTCAGCCAGTTTTGCCTTGAATGTTGTAGCAACAGAAACACTATCAAACACTGCAT
>JABDAB010000059.1 GCA_013289415.1 Gammaproteobacteria bacterium | reverse complement strand
TTGTCAGGTGAAGTTGTTACAGAACTCCAAGCGCTTCCTCCATCAGTGCTGATATAGAGCAGAGGGAGGCCGGTCGTTAAATCTGACCCTGCGGCAGTACAAATAGCTGAAGCGCCTGTACCCGTGCAACTTGTTGCTTGGAAATAGCCTTGTTCAGCTGAAGTTGTTACAGAGCTCCAAGCGCTTCCTCCATCAGTGCTGATATAGAGCAGAGGGGTGTCGTGCGTAAGATCTTGCCCTGCGACAGTTAAGGAAAAATTTTGTGCTGCACTAAAACTCACTGAACAAGGGCTGGTTATGGCTCCCGTAGTGAATGTGCTCCCAGAGAGGCCTCCTCCACATGTATTACTTGCAATTGTTGCAGTGTACCCTGATGTAACAGTTAGGATTATTGTGCCCGTTTCATTGTAACCCACCTGCTGTGAAGTTGGGCTCGGTGTTACATTCGAATCGCCACTTGCTGTTACTGCGTATGTATTTTCTGTTGCGCTGAACGAAACAGAGCAGGTGCTGGTAATAGCACCAGTCGTATACGTGCTACCTGAAAAAGAACCAGCAGGGCAAGTGCCCCCTATAGTTGATAAAATGTAACCCGTGTTCGCTGTAACAGTGAAGGATTGAGTGACTCCATAATTTACGGTTTGAGATGAGTCAGGTGTATATGATTCATGCCCATCGCCACTTGGTATCACTGCGAACAGCGTAGGGTGGTCGCTGTTAATGATAAAAGACTGAGGGGCCGTACTACTTACAGAAAACAAGCAAAGCCCATTGCCAGATGGCGTACAATCCAGTCCAAGATTGCTTAACGTGTAGCCTGGTGTGTTAATTTTAATCCCAGCGGATGGATAAACATGATTGGGCACCGCGGTTGCTATGCTTACGCTTAATGCGGAAACGGTATAGTTTTGGCAACTAAGCCTGCCCTTCCCATTTAAGCACAGCGTGATGCTTACATTGGCAGGCTCCCCTGTAGCCGACACAGTAAACAGCAACCCACTTCCTGCAAACGCGTGCCCCATCAGCAACAACGTTGCTAATGCCAATGTGACGACCGTCCGTTTTATCATGAACGTATTCCTTTTATAAAATAAGTTATTAAAGAGCAGAGTGGGGCACGTCTTGCCCCAGGGCTGTCGCATTAAAATTTGATCAATATGGCGTAATGAAATGGACCCATTCTCCTAACATTCGGCTTCGTAATGAGCCATGATTAGATTGTTAGATTTAATCAAATAAGAAGACGGGTTCATGAACGAGATTACTATATTAGGCATTGATTTGGCAAAGAATACGTTCCAATTAATTGGAGTGGAAGATCAATGGGGGCAGTGTGGATTGATTAATGAAACCCTTTGTCAAATGGACACTCCTTAATCAATCCACACCGACCCCATTGATTTTGATCTTATAACACCATAGTTCTATTCATTATGATATAATTCTAGTCAATGGTTGGCCTTTTTGCGACAGAACCGATATTACTGCCTGCGTTCGTGCGGTTTACGGATTTTGTTTACGGAGTGGGGCATTGGAATATATGACCATACAATGAAAATGACATTAAGGTGGATTAAATTATGACAAAATTAGTACACTTCGACTGGGCAATAAAAAATTTGTTAAGAAATAAGGCTAATTTTGATATATTAGAAGGTTTTTTGTCTGAATTATTGCAAACAAAGGTGACGATAGAGGCTTTGTTGGAATCGGAAAGTAATAAAGAACACAAAGTCGATCGTTCTAATCGGGTTGATTTGCTTGTTCTGACGGAAACACAGGGTCATGTTATTATTGAAGTTCAAGCCTCGATGGAGTGGGACTTTTTAAGCCGCATTTTATATGGTGCATCTAAAGCTGTAACAGAATATATACAGGCGGGTCAAGCGTATCGACATGTTCGTAAAATTATTTCTGTGAGCATTGTCTTTTTTAATTTAGGTCGTGGGGAAGATTATGTCTACCATGGGACTACGGAGTTTCGTGGCACGCATCAGCATGATGTCTTGCAGCTGGGCGACAATGAACAAAAAGCATATGGTCCTGAAAAAACACCCTCTGACATATTTCCAGAGTATTATTTGATTAAGGTTAACCAATTTAACGAGCGGATTAAAGATAAGTTTGATGAGTGGGTGTATTTTTTAAAAACAGAAACAATCAAGCCAACATTTAGTGCCCAGGGGATTAAAAGTGCTGCTAAAAAACTGGATATACTGTCATTAACAGAAAAAGAACGAAAAGCCTATGAGCGTTATGAAGAAAATTCTCATTATGAAGCTAGCATGCATGAATCCCATTATGGCCGTGGGAAATTAGATGAAAGAGTTGAAATCGCTAAAAAACTGTTGAAGCGTGGTGTTACAATAGATATTGTAATGGAAGACACTGGATTGACACGAAACGAAGTTGAGAAAATCAAAGAAAGACTATAACAACGTTGACCAGCACATAACCATTAGGTCTGATTGCTGTAATCAGACATTGCTATACAGAGTGTTATTTCCGGGACGACAGCATCCAAGTTCATTAATAACTGCGGAATCGAGTATAAAACAGATTTTCATATATTATGCTCGGAGAGTATATGCATACTCTCCAGTATCTCCCTCTATTACATTATCAACATAATATGGATTATCTACTTCTTGCAAAGCATATCCTATACGTTGTAGAAATTGATGAGCGTTTGGTTCTACGTGAATACATTCTTTCTCGATAAATAGATCTATGACGTTTCTGCCTTGTTCAAGACAATCAATTACATCATTTAGGAAAACACTCCTGCTTAACTCTAGGCCATGGTGTAATTGATTAACACGAACATGCAAGTGAGCAGTAGTAGTTACTATATCATAATGAGTATGAAAATAGAGATCTACTCGGTCTTGCTCAGTGATGCCATATATATCCTTCAGATGCATATGGATATAATCTCTAAGCAACTTTAAAGATCCTACATGTTCTGGTTTATAATCGAATGCGCCTGAGATATAGGGAATACCTGATTTTTGAACAAGCTCATCCGTTGTAAACTTTTTATTATCACGATCACTCAAATCTGAGAATGAGTTTACTCGAAACAAAGAGCTTTTTAAATGACTTTGACTACCAAATTTACCATACCGAAAAGATTCATTATTCTTTCTTAGTGAGTTCAATATGTGCAGTCGTTGAGAATATCTACTTTGAGCCAAAAGAGTAGGATGAATAAACCATGCAACTAAAGCAAAACCTTCCTTCTCATTTTTTGCTCTTGCGGGATCCTCTAGGAGCAATTGATGATTGGTATATGCTGGATTAGGCATTAATAAATATTGTTCACAGGGTGTCCAGCCGATAAGCTCCGGTCTATATGCAAGTGTTTCTCTATGTCTTGATGGTTTTAGATTTAAGAAATCAGATATAAATTTTGGTAGACCTTGTATTGTTAAATCGTTCTTTAATAACTTGCTAATCACTTCTTCTGTTATTTTGGCTTCATATACTTTTGGTCTATTCCATTTTGCAAATTTACATATTGTTATCGCAGATGAACAACTGTATTTCCCGGATGGATCTTTGTGTGTAACTTTGAATTGACTTAAAAACTGTTCTTTAACTTTGTCTTGATTAGATTTAGCCAGTTCTACAGATGAGGCATGAACAGATGTGCGTAATCGAATAGTTAGTTCCCCTAATGCTTTTGCAATAGTGTCGGTTAACAAAACAACACGTGATATTTTATCACCAAGATCGACGTGAGGATCATCTTTTGTTTTGACCCGTCCTGCCTCAAACATTACCTGTCCCACAGTAATTGAATCAAAGCCCCTACGTTGTGCTTCTAAAAAAAATTCTTCTGGGAATACAACGCCTAATGAACATGCTGATTGCTGTTCGCCATCTTTGTTTTCAATAATAACTATTGCTTTATCAATGTAATTCCCATTGTCATAAAATATACCATTTTCAATGCCAATATACATATCAGCATCTGGCCTCAACCTTCTGGCCTCACGAAGACGATTATTCGCACCGGTTTCTGTTTGTTCTTCAATCGGTTGTTCTGGCACGCCAGAAGAGGTTCTCACGCCAATGATAATCGAATCTTTAAAAACAGTTTGTACTGCTTCAATTTTGAGGGCGCTTGTGGTGCCAACTATGATGCGCATCTTTATTTAGTCGCCATAAAAAAATAATATGTTCTTTATTTTAATATAATTTAAATGATTACATCAGGGGTTTTTTAATTTTTTGATCTAAGACCCTTCTCACCGAGGTTCTACCAATTCCACATCTGCTTTGGGGTCAGGCCCTGACCCCAAAAATCCATTATTCAACAGCCCCTAGAAAGTTACATTTTTTTTTCAGATGTGGGTGGAAGAGGTGGCATCTCTATGTTTGATTGTATTGTCTTGTTAGTTGATTCTATCTCCATGAGTTTACTTTTATAAGCAGGAACAGCGTCTTTAAATTCGTTCATAGCCTTTCCCGCTTGTTTAGATGAGCTTACATCTGAAGCATTTGGCGTTGCTGCATAGTCTGATGTGGTGGCACCGGTGCTTGATAGAAACCACATATTCATCATCGCCTCCGTTGCAGCAGGCGCATTGCCAGATATGAGTATCGCGATATCAAAAATGACGGCCGCGGCTACCGCAACAAAACCGATTATGCTCACAATAAGTTTACATATATTCCAGCAGTTGTTTCTAACTTCTGGGTTTTTGCTATTCATAAGCACGGGAAGATCTTTGTTTAATTGCGCAAACGTGTTCTCGATCTGTTGATTATTGGTATTTTTTAATGTGGAGTTCGCAGCGTTGTCAATGTACGTCAATAATTTAAGACAGTTGCTCAATGATCGAAGCAGAGCACCGGACTCTTCTTTGGTTACATGATTAATATCTAAATGATTGAAATCGGTTACCATTAGATTAATTTTACTTAAAAGGGTTCTGTACTCATTCGTATCATTGGCAGGCCATTCCAGCATCTTTTTCTGAAGGGCAGTAACTTCCTTCAGCTGATTAGAATATTCAGTTTTCTGGGTCTTGGTTAAAGGTGGCATGCCATTCTCCCGTGTTTTATATGATAATTTTTCAGTATAAATTAACTATAGGATATCATTAGGACACGGTCAAGTTTGTGCATTGAGCAAGATCTCTGGATCCCGCGGACAAGCCGTGGGACGTCGGGCTTCGACAGAGAAAATGTCAACAGCCCCTGATTTCCGCTGAGCTATTTTGCGTGGTATCAGTCAAGTGATCCTGTCATACCAGGGGATTTTTTGGGTTCGGTTTCACTTGATTGTGTCAATGTTTTTAACTTGTTGCGGTAAGCTTTGGTTGAATCTATCGTGTTTAAACGCTGAATTTCCTTAAGCGCTTCGTTTAATTGAAAAGCTGTTTTTGCGTTGGTGATTTTTTCTTTAACGTTATTGTAGTGGGATGGTTCAGTGCTGTGATGGTGATGTTCTGCATTCTGAATTTTATTCATCATAATGACCTTGAGCTCTTTGAGTTCAGTCTTTTTCAAAAAACAAGGATGTGCTGTGATGGCATCAAAGCGTCTTTCTTCTGGTAAGCCGCTTAAAAATTCAGATAAATGAGATGGTTCATAGATTTTATCCAATATGCTGATGCCAGAATTGTCTTTAGCCAACGCATTAAACCGCAGATCTTCTGGCAAGCTGAGAAAGCATTTGAATAGTCGATCTTTATTCCAAGCCAGCTGCTGCAACAACCCGCTCATTTTTATCGCTTCAAGTTGCTGTTTTTTCGATAAACAACCAAGAATAGCAGCCAAACTATCCGGCTTTTCGGCTGTCTTCTGCAATAATGTTTGTCCATCTTGGTTTTTTATCACGGCATCAAAACGCTTTTCTTCTGACAGACTGTTTAACATCACTATTAGACAGTCAGGATGATTTTGGGCTGCATCAAATGGTGTCACCAAGCCATTTCTTGTTGTCAGTGCATCAAAGAGTTGTTCAATGGGCACGATGTTTAATATCGCAAGCAATTGTTCACAGTTTTTGGCTGCCCGAGCAAGTACCGAGGTTTTATTGGGGCCAGGGTTCAATAAAGCATCCATCTTTAACGCCACCACCTCGGGACTCGTGTCTTCTGACAAGATATTCCATAGTTCAATAAAGCAGTCTGGATTGAAGGTCGCATGATGTAATACCGTGAGACCATCATTGTCTGTTGTCATCACGGCATCAATACGCTGATCCTGTTGATAAAGATTTAATAATACACGCAAAGCGTCCAAATGATTACTGGCAGCATGCAAGACGGTTTTACCATGCTTGTCTTTGGCCATGACTGCAGCCCATTGCTGCTTTTCCTGATAAACGTTTAGAATGGTTTTGAGACTATCGGGATGTTGGGCAGCATAATAAAGGACGGTTCTGTCATTTTCATCTTTTTCCATAACCGCTTCGAGTTGTTGCTCCTTAGGGTACATTTTCAAAATAAAATTTAAATGCTCTGGATTAAAGGCAACTTTGTGTAATAACGTTTTCCCTTGCTTGTCCTTGCCCATAACAGCATCCAGTTGCTGTTCTTCCGGATAAATCTGCAAAATGACCTTAAAACAATCAAAATTGTGGGCATAAGAATGCAACACGCTGTTTCCATTGGCATCTTTTGCCATGACGGCGTCAAGCCGCTGCTTATCTGTCGGATATACATTCAAAATAGCTTTTAAACAACCAATGCTGCGGGCATAATGCAATACCGTTTGACCATTTTTGTCGTGCGCCATGACAGCAGCAAGTCGCTTGTTCTCTGGTAAGCCATTTAATATGGAAATAAAACAATCTTCTTTTTTGACAACGCGATGTAACAACGTTTCACCATTCTGGTTTGTTGCCATTACCGCATCAGACCGAAAATCTTCTGGTAAACTATTTAAAACGGCGACAATCTGATCTGGCTCAGTGAGTCGATCGAACACGGTGTAGCCCTTTTTGTTTTTTGTCATTACTGCTTCAAAACGTCGATCAGCTGGCAACTGATTTATAATACTAATTAACTCCTGCGCAAGTAGGGTTGTATCCAAGCACGTTTCGCCATCATCGTTTTTAGTCATCACCGCTTCAAAACGCAGATCGACTGACAAGCTATTTAAAATTTCAATCACGTGCTCGTGGTCTTTTTTAAAGCTACGCCAAAACAATATTTTACTGTTTTTCACAATGTCAGAATGTTGTTCTTTCGTTAAGTTAGCGAATATTTCAGTTAGTGAACCCGGGGTTAAAGCCACATGATCCAATATTGACTTGCCCATTTTATTTTTGCACGTCACCAACTCAACGCGCTGGTTTTCTTCAAAGCGACTTATCCATTCAGCCCAATCTATTTTGTACTTGTCATAATTATCAAAGAGCTCAGTTGCTTTCACCGCATTGACTTGCTGATCCTTCGGCAGGCACCAAATCATGGCCATTAAATCATGAGAATCTTTGGCGTTATAGCTGGTGAGTTGTTGTAATATAGTCTTGTTTTCGTTGTTTTTTGTCATCAAAATTTCAAACCGCTGATCCTCTGGAATGCTGTTTAGGATCTTGGGTGTCAATTTGACTTTGGAAGACCAATCCTTGTTTGTTTTGTGAAGTTGAGGGCTTGCCTTGAGAAGATCCAATCGTTTTTCTTTGGGCAGGCAATTTAAAACGGCAAGCCACTCATCCTCTGTCCCTTCAAATTCACGTATGATTGTATCGCCTTTATTGTCTTTTGCCATGAGGGCATCAAAGCGCAAGGGTTCCGGCAGGCTCATCAAAATTGCAATCAAGGCATCACAAGAACGTGGATAACTGGATGATGCATGATGCAAAATTGTTTTACCTTCCGTATCGGCTAACATCACCGTTTTAAAGCGCGAGTCTTCTGGTAATCTGCTCAACATGGATGTCATCATCGTTGGTATATTTGCAACATAATGCAATAGCGTACTGCCAGAGGTGTCTTTTTTCTGCAAAACTTCCAGGCATTCTTCATCACTCATGTCTTTTATCAAGGCGATCAAAATCGCAGTCAAACAACTCTGATGACCTCTTGCTCGATGCAGTGTTGTTTTACCCTCCGTATCAGTTAACATCAAAGCATCAAATCGCTTGTCTTTGGGTATTTTGGTCAAAATTAAAGTCAAACTGGCTGGGTCTTTGGCGGCGCGATGTAAAACTGTTTCACCATTCCGCCCTCTTGTCTGCATCATCTTTAAGAATTCGATATCACTGATCTGTGTCGACAAACAAGACAAAATCGAAGCCAAACTCTCTGGATTGTCGGCAGCATCATGCCAAAGAGTGTCGCCATAATGATTTTTCGACATCACCGCTTCCAGGCGTAATTCTTGCGGTAATCTAGTCAAAATAGACAATAAAATATCTGGTTGTTTGGCTGCGTAGTGAAATATCAAGTCACCAAATTTGTCTTTTATCTTTATCGCTTTTAAGAACTTACCATCGCTGAGGTAAGGAATAGCTAGCAATAATTTATAGTTATTGTCACCTGTCCACATGAGCCGTGTTACGGACACATCTTTTAAGTTAATCGTTCTCTCTTCATGTGTCATTGTTTCGAGTGCATTCAAATCAACCGCAATGAGGTCATCTATTGATGGAGGAGGATCTATCGACAAGAGCCTTATTAGCGCCTTCTCATCTAAATGGATACCAATCGATTGGATATCCTGCTTCAACAGCGGTTTCAACCTCTCAACAATACGATCTGGATCATCTTGATAATCACGTAAATAATCAATCAAATAATCCATGTAATTTCTGACTCTTTCAGGGTAGCGTTGCAATAAGGTCTGAAGTTCTTCACGTCGCTCTACTGAAAGTGATCGATGCGGTGCTTTTGCAATGCAATATTGGCGCTCTGAATCGCCATATTGGTAGCCATGTAGAATTTTCTCGGGAACCATGGCATTGCCAAACAACCCGCGCGGTGTGTTGCCTCCGCTACCCACGGTAACGTACTGAATATCAGGATTTTCATCTAGCACTTTACTTGCAAAATCAGACAGGATGGATTTAATCGCCGAATCTTTTACTTCTCCTTTCAGGCATTCAATGGAATCCAGACAAATATTGCCGGTCAGGCTTTTCCAAACATAAGATTGCCCGATGATTTTGAAATCCTTGTCATTGATTTCACCATTCACTATCCAGGGTCTATCTTTTTTGAGTGCTTTGACCAGCACATAAAGACCATTGTCAGCCAAGCTTGCCGCATCTTTGACACAGCCCTCTGAATCTCCTCCAATGGATTGGCAACAATTGGTGATATCACCCAGAATGAGCGAGCGTTTGTCTGTCGCGGGTAGCTTCACCCAGTACAAACCTTTTGCCTCACCTGTATCCAGAACAGCATCAATTTGTTTTTTTGGCCAACCGGTTGATAAATAATCCAGGCATCGATCGAAGCGAACTTCGGGGACTTTGTATTCACGGCACAA
>JABDAB010000058.1 GCA_013289415.1 Gammaproteobacteria bacterium | reverse complement strand
GGAGTTTTAGCGCTGTTTTATTAAGTAGATCATGGAGCAGAAAATTTAGGTATCGTTCGGCATATTGCACTTAATATTTTACGCCAAGATAAGAATTCCAAAATTAGTGTTAAATCACGGCGCTACAAGGCCACACTTGAGCCCGAGTATGCAAACAAAATTCTTGATGGCTTGTTTTGACGCACACGTGCGGTAGCCCTGTATATACGTGGAGTGTCAGATTGTCTAGCCCCCCTAGGGCGAATTTGGACGGCTTGTTCGCGGGATCTGATGATCTTGCTCATTTTCATGCATTTTTTGCATGGTTTTTTTTGCGTTGGAAAAAGAAAACGAGCCCTGGTTTGACTTGGGATGTTTTGCGGTCATTTTGCAGTTTAACGTCATCAGCTTGTTGCGCATGCTGTCTATATCTAAAGGCAATGCTTCTCGAGAAACGGATAAATACGCTTCAAAAAAAGCCAGTTTTTCTTCAGATTGCTGATCAAGCCATGCAAGGGGAGCATCTTTTTGTAATAATAAGTTGAACTCACCATTAAAATAGCGAACTTGCTCAATGATCGCCTGATATTGATCCATTTCACAAAAATTGCTGGGTGGTGTGCCTGCCAGAACGTGATGTTGAGTCGTACTGATCCAGCAAGTTCCCGGTTCCTGATTTTTTACCCATGAACTTAATTCTTGATTTTCTTGCTGCGATAATAACGTACAAGAGAGTTTTCCATGCTCTCGCTTGAATAACAAAGCATGCACGGGTTTTAAATGGCTCCCTATATATTTATTCTGATTTTTATACGTTTGATAAAAATTTTTCGATGCGATAATGTTCGGACTAAATTCAGGTGTATAGTTTGAACCCGATGTTTCACAAATGGATGCTAGTGGTTTGTAATCCAATGCTGAACTGGCATAGCTTAACGGAGATAGATGCGGCTCATCTTCGAGCGTAGCGTCATATATTTCTTTTATTACGTCCATCCGAACCAAAACGTCCGCTTTGGCTTGTTGTTGTACCTCCACTTGCATACCCAACGGAACACCGGAACTCATTTGTGTAGGAGCACAAACGCCAGGTTCACATGCCTTACGAACGATATTGCCTATTTTATCAGTGATTGCCTGGTACTCATCATTGGAAGGGATCTGTCCAGCTGAACTGACTAATTTTACCCAATCATCCAATAAATGTTTCTTTAAAGCGTTTAATATATCTTTGGTGTCTTGTTCTTGAGTTAATTGGCCATATTGGTTGAAAAAATTATCTACTTGATCTTTAATAAAATAGGACTTGAATAGCGCAAATAAATCTGCTTTTTTATTCGCGGCGTCAGCTCCGTGAATGTCCAATATGCGACGCTTCAAATCTGCGCGGACTGAATTGATCATTTTTAATTGAGCTGCTTCAAAATTATCATGCTGTAATTGACGTTTTTGATTTTGCTCCATCTCGACTACGAGTGCCTCGAGCGATTGGTTCGCAAGTCGTTTGGGTACAATAATATCTAGCTGTTGTTCACCCTCGATTAACCCCCGCATTCGCATTGCGCCTTGTAAAAAACTGTCTAGTGTTGTATCACTATCGACAAGAACCAGGCCTCGCGCTTGGTCAGATTGTTTAAGGTCAGCGCCCACCGTATGCGATTGGTCATAAAAGCTAAAGCATTCATCGTGATCACAACCGAGTCGATCTTTAATTGAAACGGGATCAGAGGGGCCAATAACAATCGGTGTTTGTGATGCAATATCCTCTCCAATACGTATAGCGGATAGTTGATTGTCTGCATTGAAATACAACAGGTATTGCAATGGTTTCGGTGTGTTAAATTGTTCTGGATGTTGATGGATATACTGTGCGAGTGATCGGGCTACGGTCTCATTACCAATGTTTTTAAACGTTGCACTAATATCAATGATTGCTCGAAGTTGATCCGGTGCTTTGTAATTCGCTAACAACGCCTCAATAAATGCTTCTGTCCCGTTGAAATCCAGGCCTCGTAACGTCGGTGCCTTTGCCTTGATCCCTGCATAAATATAACCATCGGTTCCCATCGCTGCCGCAAGGTCATAATGCAGGTCTTGATGAAAAGTAGAATAATTCGATGGGGTACCACTCATGCCTTGGCAAGAGTTTACCTCATCAACCAAATTAATCGAATTACTGCCTAAAACACAGGGATCTGTGGCGATATTTTTTAACACATGGTTTTGTAAGGCTTCATAAATTAATGGCATATGGTGTTGCAAGGATTGATGTAATATTGATAATTGCGCCTCATCCTCCAAATCAAGTTCGCTGAACGAAATCTGTGGTTCAATGGGTAACTGATTGAATGTTAGTGCAGTAGGCGTATCGTCAATGCTTGCCAACGCGTGTTCATTCAGTTCTTTTTGCGCTTGAATTTGCCATTCTTTCAAAATACGGTGTAATAAATTGTTGTCTACGCCGTCAATCAATAGCGATTGAGTCGTATAGTTGCTGGTTTCAATGCAATTCTCAAAACGACTGCGCTCATTAGGGACATTATTGGCCAAATAAGGGATAGCCAATACCTTTGTTTCAGGACTATGTGTTATTGATTTTGAAGGACCGTAATGTTCACCGTAATTTCGCTTCAACGTATTCGGCAGAAAATGGCTTATTTGTGTTTTGTAAAAAGCCAGCTTTTTTTGATCATCGGGTGATGCGCTTAAAACAAAGTCTGGTGTATGCGGTCCTTTATTTTGTAAATACAAAGTTAACATCGCTGCCGCTGAAGAGTCTTTGCCCCCGATGGTTTTAACATATAGTTGAAGAGGGCTTTGTTCATGGTGAACGAGTGCCTGAGCTAGACGCTCCATGGCCTCGGGGTGATCGGCTAGTAGGGTGTTGTCCCTTAGTGCATCCTCCAAACTCAGTTCGACGTCGCTTGACACATTCGTGTGATCCAGTTTGACGTGTTTAAAAAATTGATAGGTATCAATACTGCCTTCAACCATAAACCTTGGTATAGCGCCCAATTCCCCCACTACGAAATTTAATTTGTTGTTCAATAGCAACTCTTGATGGACCTCATCAATGACTAAGTCGCCTCGATTTTTAATTAACGACACTAACTTGTCAGCCCAAAGAACCTGGTTTTCCCAGGTGTGTATTGTTGGGTCGTTTTTTGATTTGGGTCGCGCAGATAATAGCTCAAAGTATTTGAGCTCCAGTGATTGCAATGCAGCCACGGTTGTTACCAGGTAATTTTTATTGACCATCACATCGGTCAAATCGTTATAAATCTGTTCAAGTCGCTTGGGGCTGCAATCACTGTCTCGATTAAATTCAAATGGATAAGCCGTTTGATTAAATAGTGTATTTGATGTGGCTTTTAAGTCCGTAAAATTGGTGCGCAACAGAGCGCGAGGAACGGCAAACATCACCAGGTTATTTCCTGTTACCTTTTTCTGAGCTAACGTGGGTATAATCACTTTGGATTTACCACCACCCATGATGATTTTTTCAATGGAATTGAAAAACGTTTGATCGCTGGAAGGCGTTAATAAGCGATCCAGGACTGTTTTTTGCTCTGGACGTAGTAATTTATTTTCATAAAATTGAAATAAACTTAATACAGGATCATCGACAACATCCACCCTGTTTTCGGCAAACAAATCTTGTGCCAATAAAAACTTGGCTCGCTCTCGGTCGGCAGAGGTTTTGGCTTTGCCATACCGTTCCAACTGGGTCTGAACACGCTGACACTGCTGTTCACACAAACCCTGAGAAACATAATTTGCAAGTAGCGTATGCAACTCTTTAATCGCTGAATCACTTAATCCGGTTTCAGTTTTATACCGGGCTGTGTCTTGATGGAAATAAAGCGTTAATAATTGAGTCATATCCAATGGCGCACGTTTATCGGCAGCCTCGTCAATGTCCCATCGTTGTTTCATGATTGGATCTTGTGGACCTTTTTGGGCTAATTTTAGTATGGCTTGACTCAAAAGGTCCTGCGATTGAGTTAATGTCAGTAGTGTATTTTTTATATGCACAGTCAGCGGAAGGATAATCTTGTTATCAAGCGCCGTGTTCGCTATAGATTTGAGGTTGACCAATGCTTGATATTTGTTTTCACCAACGATAAATTCATCGTTATTGTCATTAGAATTCTCTTGAAACGTTGCTGCACGCCATTGTTTAGCTATGGTTTTTATCGAATTAGGTCGTATTTGATCGAATGACTTAATGTCCAATGCATGATCAAGGATCTCAGGAATGATTTTTGGAGAAGGTTCAGGAATTTTATCCCACAGATCCTGAGCTGTGGTTAACAATCCCGTGGTTGTATCTACCAATTGTGGAATTCCTACTATATCTGGCGCAGGTAATGTTTTGGCATACTTCAATAAAGCTTCGAAACCACCGTAGTATCCGACAACGTTATAAGGGAGTTCTTGGCCAGATTTCAATACCCGATAGAGTATATTACATAACAACGGCACATTACTGAGTTGTTCAGCCAAAGAAACATGTCGACTGGCAATTAATGTACCCTCGCAAAATGTCAGTAACGCTTCACGAGAGGGATGTTCGGTTGTAATGGCAATTGACAGGTATGCATTAAAATGTTGAATAAATAAATCATCAGTTATACTCATGGATAAATCGCGCATGGGTCTATCCGTTTTAAGTGTATTCAAGTTTGAAAAAATGGTTTCCTTTTTTATTGTTGCTAATGATTGACCTGAAATCCCAAATAGTTTCAATGCTTCATTATCCAGACTTAAATTAATGGTTCCGTATTCCAGGTGGGATTCATGCTTTGCAACGTCGTTATGGTTTTTAATAAAATGATCAATGTCTTGTTTACGTTTGGCATCAAAAGCCGAGAGTTTTAGACCCGCTCGTTCTTTTGCAATCAGATGCGTGTATTCTTGGCGTAATGTCGTAAAATTCAGACGTACCCATTCATAACCCAAAGCCCCTAAGACCTTCCCGGGGATATGATCATGATAAAATTCAAGCAGTTGTTTGCACGCCATGTCACTGAGCGTGAACTTAACCGGCATTTCTCGACGCATGGCTTGCAGTTGAGTAAAAAGCTTGTAAATGTCCTTGTTTAAGTTAGTATAAAACTCACTTACTTCTTTGATCGTCTGGCGTTCATACGTTGCATTCACACCCCCTTTATCCTGGGGTTCTGGAAACACAAATTTTTTATCCTGCTTCGATACAGCAGTCAACAACGCCAGGGCTTTCAATTTACAGGCAACAAAGGGTGGATTAGATATTTGCGCTTTTTCATCCTTATCGTCAATGACGTGCGGTAACGCTTTAATAATCCAACTCAAATAACGAAGCTCATCATACGTTCCTTCGAGTCCACCCAATCGTTTATCGCAATCATCGAGGACAGCCCAGGCTTTTTCAGGTTGATTGTTCCCTAAATACACATAGCATAAAAACAGTGCTTCCGCTGAGTTTTTCGGGACTGGCTCGCCTTTGCTATTGATTTTTAATACAAAACACTGCTCTGTGTCCGTGTATTGCCAGAGCTGGGGCGTTTCTCTGCTTCTTGTTTTCTCAATGATCTGATGAGGGATTTTCGCTTGAGTGTCCGGCTCAAATCGATTATATGCACTTTTTTTATCGCGCTGCTTAGTATTGATAAACGGCTGAACAGGCAAGACACAAATGGCGTGTTTATCTTGTTTAAACAGCAAATGCGCGATACCTTCCCCTAAAGTTGAGGTTTTTGTATCCTGAAGGTCATACTGACCACCCTCCCAATCCATTTGAATAGACTTTGAATGCGCATCGATCTTAAACTGCAATCCGTAGCGTGCCAGTGTTGCAACATAATCATTGCCTTTTTGGGCGACTGTAATGAATTTAGTGGCTTCAAAAGGCTCCAGGTGTTGATGAATCCAAGTGTCTTGCGCGCACAAAATCGCTTGTTTTTGCACATCGGTTAGTTGCCAATCCTCGGTAGGGCTTACCATTGTACCGCGATACCATGGCTGGTGTTTGGAGTCGGTAATCAACAACTCGTTTTTATCGCAATGAACCCAGGCGAGTGAATCTCTTTCAGTGATTGTTTCAGCCAGTGCTAGAGGTTGTTGATCAGGAGCGGTTAGGGTGTCTCCAAGGTCTAACTGAAATGCTTGACGTTGAGCGTTCGTTAATGCGGCCAGTTGAAACCATGCCTGTTCACCCGCGTTATCCGCCCATTTTTTTTGAATGTGATAGGTTGACCCTTCTTTGATAAAACGCAATTCAACCGGTGGCTTGTTAATCAAAAACGTCTTGCCGTCAGTCGATACAAAGCAGGAATATAACCCTTGCAAGCCTAATTGTTTAATCACCGGATGGCTCTGAATATCCAGTGGCGTTTGGGTGTATGCCATGTTGTCCTGATTGAAAACAAGACCTCGCTCTATATTAATCGTATAGTCGACCCGGCCATTACGATTGATTTCATATACAGGGTATTGACCTGATAATTCTGACGCATCAACGGAGATACCAAGGCTTTTGAAGATATCATGGAGCTGAAGGTGGGTAATTTTATCCTGATGCTTCCTCAGATAACGCATCATGTCATGTTTCGCGCATTGCAATTGAAATGTCATATCCGCATCCAGATGTTCCCCTGGATTGTGTATGATCTGCATTTGAACATATGACAATAAAGCGTCGTTCAAATGCGCTGTATTCTCAGGATAGATCTTCATTTGTGCTACAGCAGTTAAAAATCGATATCGATGTAAACTGGTCTTAATGGTCGGATTATTGGTTGCCATCAGATAATGATTGAGCTGTTGATAAAACAATTCTAAACGATCGCTCAATCCAGGCGAGTCAAACATCGCAGCAAAGAGGTTCACTTGACACGTTAGGCGAATAAAAAATAGGGAGGGCTGACTTAACCGCGCATTTTTCTCATAAAATGCTAATCCATTTGTAACAAACGCATCCAACTGATCAAAAAACGAAGCTGCTGTTTCCGGAGTCAATTCTGCAGACAATAAACCGGGTTGAAATAAATTGGCCTCGATATAAGCCTGGATTTCAGGTCTTGCGCATCGTTCTAAATGCAGATTAAAATAATCCAACGTGACTCGAATTTGAGATGCTGCATCACGTCTCAGATGAAACAACTCTCGCTCTTCTGTGCTGGTTGAATCGGCCGGGTGATTACCCGCATCCATTGTTAGTAGTCTCGGTTCCAACTGCACCGAATTATCTGACCATCTCCTTATTTTTGCTCTATAAAATCGATCAGTACGTGTACCTTCAGCTTTGTAAACAGATCCTAATTGTGCGCAGGCTGTAGCCTTTTGTTTTAAATCGTATTTATTGCCCATTAATGTCGTACTGATATACATCTCGTTAAAATTACTGTGTGCGGGTGACTCTTTAACCTCGAAGCGATTTGGGTCAATACGAATCTTTTTAATATCAAAGTATAGGGGGTATTTATTCAATGAGCAGAAGGCACTTCCATAGGTATAGGCCTTTTCCATTTCTAATTGTAGCTTGAATTTATTCAACAATGATTTAAATTGCTCGTCTGATTGCAGTTCATCAACATGATTCATAAAATAATACAGTGCTATCAAATTATTCTCCTGAAGAGAAGCTCGCTCTGATTTTAGAAATTTTTCTACATATATTGAGCTGCAGGATTCTAATTGCTGATTAAAATCGTCTTCGTATTTTTTTTCCAGAACAGTTTTTAAATCGGTGTTTTTTGTTGCCGCATTGAATAGCTCGATATAATAAAAAAGGTGCATTTTAGCCTTGTTAGCGTAGAGCGAGTGGTGATAATCCTTAGGGTCTTTATTCGTATGTAATGTGCAAATATGTTTATATCGGGCATCTCGTAGTGGATCATTATTCGCAATCCAGGCTTGATTGGGACTTTCGGATAATGGGTACAACATTTGCTCTACAAAAAGATGGTAACCATGCACGGGTTGCCCATAAAAATACCAATCCTCTGTTAAAATCCAATTTTTGCTGACATGCCCAACGGCACTGAATATACTCATTTTGACTAAATACATTCTTGGCAGTATCGCTTGTTCATGGGCAATTTTTTGACAAGCATCAAAATAGAGCATTTGTAGTTGATTAATTTTTTGACAAAAATCAAAGGCCCTTTCTTCTGAGTCAATGGCTGAATAGGCGTTGATTAATGGTTCAGCAAGCGATGTCTCGGGTAAGGGTAGATTCAAAAAAAATGTCTCGAGTTGTTCGAGTAAGGCAAAATATTGGTTATTTTGAAGACTTTCACATCGTTTCAAGACCTTATCCATGTGTTCAAGTATGTTTTCACCTTCGGTCAATGCAATCGGTGGTGCAACATCTTCTAGAGGTAGGTCACTTGCCTTGCCTGGGATCACGTGCGTTGGAGTGGTTAATGAGAAGTGATGTGTGGTTGATATTACATGGGTCGGTGAACGTTGTGCGGCCGGTTTAGGGGTTACGCGTTTAATGCGTTCAGGTTGGAATAAACGGTTAGGTGGTTCAGCGGATGGTGGGGTGCTGTTTGTTGGTGGATTTGGCTGGTTCATGCCCATTACACGGTCCGGTATTTCATCTTCCGATAACGGAGTGATAGACGCTTCATAGTCGGTTTTTGGGGACTGGTTAAGTTGGGTTAAAAGGGCGAGTAATGTGTTGTGATCGTTTGATTTCTTGTCTATAGAAAAAAGACAGGTACCTGGATTATCGGATTGATCTACATTCAACAGTCGTAAATTGTGACGAATCGATTTTTCTATCAGATCATGTTGTTTTGGGTCATTCATGACGCCGGGCTGATTGGCATATGCTTTTAAAGTATACATTTTAAAGTCATAAATAAAGCGGCGATATTCATCAAGATTATCAAACCGACATTTTAGCATTTGATGTAAAGAGCGTTGCGCGCAGGTTCCAGACAGTTGTCCGCCAGTGTACCAATGGTCTGTTTTTACTTCGTTAGACTGGATAATACCGCCTTTGACATATGCTAGTTTTGGAAAGACTTTTTCATAAAGGTTGTTCGGTTCTTGTTTATACATTTTTTTCAATTGAGGAGCCTTGGGTATGATGGTCTCCTGAATAAATTCGGCAAGGCTTTCATTGTTGATCTGGTTAGCAGGAATCTTGTAGATTAGCATGGGGTTATAGAGTTCTTTTTCTGGGTCTGATTTTTTTTCATGAAAATTCAAACCGCTACCTGAATTATCAATGGTGAATAATAAATCGCCGTTATCGTCAATGCTGTATTGATAAATGATGGCGTGACCGCCCTTATCATTTGTCCAGCCTCCTGGCATCAGGAGGTATTCACCTTTCTTAAGGTTCTTGATGTCTTGATGAATGTCTAAAGCAAGTAGGGTTAATTCACTGTCAGCATTTAGAGTCTTGATTCTAGTGTGATACTCAACTAATTTGTTACAAGATTCGACCAATGTCTTCACGTTATCAGGAATGCTATCGATAGGAAGTTGATTCACGTATTGATTTAACCAAGCAATGGTGCGTCCAAAGTTGTCCCCCTGCAGGGTGCTGCCGAATAAAAATGGATCGGCATTGATGTGCGCATTCAA
>JABDAB010000057.1 GCA_013289415.1 Gammaproteobacteria bacterium | reverse complement strand
GTATTGTCCCAATAGTCAGGCGCAGGAAATAAATTTACGGCTGTTAACAATAACGCAAATATATAACCACAAAATATTGACTCTAAAATCAACCTCTTTGCAAGATCCTTTCCATAACTTTCTGCATAAACATTTGCTAAAAAAAACGAGAATGTATAAATCAGTGTGGAGCCTGGCTCTGGAACTGGACCAATGATCACTATTCTATATGCAACCACGGTTGCCGCCAATAAAAAAGTAATATATACCATGGCTACTATTCGTATGTATCTAAAATTTTCTGTAATTTGTGGATCCAAATTATCCTTTGATATTACATTACTCATCGGCATATTCATTCCTCATCATTATCCTGAAAATCTTCTATTGCTTGTTCTTGGATAGCAGTGCTTATAATGATTTTTAGATCATCGTGACCAAATTTGGTTAACAAAGCGGAATCACAATACAGTTCATGTGCTGACCACCTCTCTTCACCATCTTCCTGAAACTTGTTTATAATAAAAACTGTTTTGCCCTTTGAAAATTCTTGCCTATTAATGCGGCATGTTGGTATATTTTCATTTTTTTTATTATTTTGTTGAATGGCATAAAAAGTGATTGCCCTCACATCAAACGAAGAAAACTCTTCAAGCATTGCATCATCTACAACGAGTTCTTTAGGGGAATACGGGACAACTTGTTTTTTTATTCCATTAATCAACACGAATAATGTCACAATATTAGTTTGCTGATTGGTTTCTATATTGACGATTTTACATCGGCAACTTTTTGATTCTTTACGAAATTCATTGTAACTTATCGCTAAATCAGTAAACCATTTTGTTGGTATTTTTGATCTATCCCAATCCATAAAATAACAGCCTTAATATTGATCGAAAATTCTTTGAATTTCCATCTTGTTTTGTGTTTTTGATAATGCAACCGCCAATAAGATTCTCGCTTTCTGAGGACTCAATGAGCCACCTGCGATAATACCATACTCATCATCGACTTTTGCTTCTCCGTTAATAATTCCTTGTCCTGTTCTTGAGCATCTTACCACATAAACGCCTTTGCAGCTTGCCTCGTTTAACGCTTTTGTGACCTCTTTCGGTTGATATCCTTTTCCCATTCCCGCACTAATAATTCCTTGTGCATTATTTACTATAGCCGCTTTAACAAAAGTAGAATCCATACCAAGATGACCATATATTATAAATATTTTCGCAAAACTACTTATCTCATCTATACTAAATTCACTGAAATAAGTGTGCCGGTGTTGAACCAAACTATGAATATGTATTTTTTTCGATTGTATAAAACCAATTACTCCAGACCCATTTATTGAAAAATCTCCCATCACTGAAGGATTTAGCTTAGATGCATCACGAGCGTTTACGATGCAATCATTAAATGTGAGTACAACACCGATCTCTGATGCATTTTCATTGCTTGCGAGTAATATTGCATTATATAGATTTCTATCCCCATCATAGCCTAATGCATTAGATGGCCTAAATGACCCAGTAAAAACTATCGGTTTTTTTGTATTAATCACCAAACTTATAAAATAAGCAGTTTCTTCTATGCTGTTAGTTCCTTGTGTAATAACAATTCCATCCACGTCATCATTATTTACCAATTCATTAACTTTTCTCGCAACATAAAACAAATCATCATGACTCATTTCATGACTAATTTGATGCAAAATTTGCTCACAAACTATTGTTAGGTTTTCTTGATCAAAAGGAAGAGCCGCAACAAGCTCATTGATATCAATTGATGAGCGATTATAAAATTCTTCTGTCTGTCGGTTTGCAACGCAAGCAATTGTACCACCTAATGCGAGCACATAAACCCGTTGTTTTTTATCTAGGTTACTCACTGATTAAATACCCCATTTTTTTATCATCAATCATCCGATTAAAATTAACAATTTTTCTAAATGAGCCAAATTCGAAAACAATTTCGCTAATATTTTTTATTTATCTCAATCCATATGTAGATTTCCAAGCCAGATGAGCTTAAATCAAGTTCCCCTATCTTTGTGACAAAATAGCTCCTTATATTAAAACTGAGGTCGATCTCTGATTATTAACGATGACCGGGTTGAAAATCAGCGCAGCATCCATGTAACGTTTTTCTGATCTGTTCTAGTTCAGCTATAGGGATTACTCATTGACTAATTGCCACGTATACTTCTAATGTATTGATCTAGTATTTTGGAAGACAAAACAAACTTCCACGATGAATTTCTCCCCTTAGTTGCTTCATAATATGTAATGACCCCCTTTTCGTTTAATCTAGTAACGGTTGTTTTAATTGCCCCTATTTTAACCCCGGTTTTTTTTGAAAAATCAAATTTGTCTATATTCAGAATGGTTAAATCCCCAAGAACCACACATCGATTGGCAATTTCATCAACTAATTTCTTTAAATTTCCTGAAAGATCCGAATACTGATATTTATTACCCTTGGCTGGTCTGCCGGTACGCGGCGTTTTTTCTGGAGTATCTCTATTTTTTGTGTCCCTTATTCCTTCTGCACTGGGTATGGTTGTTGTGTCCCTTATCTCTTCTGCGCTGGATATGGTTGTTGTGTCCCTTATCATTTCTGCACTGGGTATGGTTTTTGTGTCCCTTATCCCTTCTGCACTGGATATAGTTTTTGTGTCCCTTATCTCTTCTGCACCGGATATGGTTTTTGTGTCCCTTATCTCTTCTGCACTGGATATGGTTTTTGTGTCCCTTATCTCTTCTGCACTGGATATGGTTTTTGTGTCCCTTATCTCTTCTGCACTGGATGTGGTTTTTGTGTCCCTTATCTCTTCTGCACTGGATATGGTTTTTGTGTCCCTTATCGCTTCTGCGCCGGATATTGTTTTTGTGTCTCTTATCTCTTCTGCACTGGATATTGTTTTTGTGTCTCTTATCGCTTCTGCACCGGATATTGTTTTTGTGTCCCTTATCTCTTCTGCACTGGGTATGGTTTTTGTGTCCCTTATCTCTTCTACGCTGGATATGGTTTTTGTGTCTCTTATCGCTTCTGCACTGGCTATGGTTTTTGTGTCCCTTATCGATTCTGCGCTGGATATGGTTTTTGTGTCCCATATCCCTTCTGCACTGGATATGGTTTTTGTGTCCCTTATCCCTTCTGCACTGGATATAGTTTTTGTGTCCCTTATCCCTTCTGCACTGGATATGGTTTTTGTGTCCCTTATCCCTTCTGCACTAGATATGGTTTTTGTGTCTCTTATCTCTTCTGCACTGGATGTGGTTTTTGTGTCCCCTATCGCTTCTGCGCTGGATATGGTTTTTGTGTCTATTGTAGATTTATTTAGATCAGTAAATAAATCAAGCACATTCGGTGTATTGTAAGGCCTAGGAGAAGTATCATCCTTTACATAGTCATCATAACTTTGCATCTTGGCTTTAATGGTATTTTGCTTTAAGCCACGCTTTTCTTGCTGCTTAAGCATCTCTTCAATATTCATTAAGATACCCTTATGCTAGGAAGCAACTCTTTCAATATCTTTAATACTTGAATTCGATTTACCTCGGTTCACCCAATCGGTTAATCCTGTCAGCTCAGAAATCAATGCATAACAGTCCTCTTTAGCGGTAGATTTTTTTGAGTCGAAAATATATTCGCCATCAGCTTTAGTATTTTTAAAGGCTGTATTAGTTCTTATAACTATGGGTAGAAGATTGTCTTTAAGATTTTTTCTTTCACTTATAGATCCCATAATATTTAGGCTTAATTTCTCTCTCGCGTCGTATTTATTGAACACTATTTTGTAATTAATTTTAATGGATAGGTTTTTAAAAGATCGCTCAATTTTTTCTATTTCAGAAACGGTCATTACTACACCATCAAAAGAATCGATATCAGCATTAATTGGTATTAAATTCTCTGTTGCGAAACATGATGCGCAAACAGTGATTTTATGAATAGAAGGGGGACAATCAATTACTATCAAATCATAGTCAAACATAACAGAATCAAGCATCTCATCAAAAAAATTAGTAATATTGATAGACTGTTTAGAATTTAATACATGCTCAATTTGAGAATTATCTAATGAAGATGGTAGCAGATGCAGATTGGGTGTCACTGGTAGAATAACATCTTCGATAGTTTTATCGCCAACGATCACATGGTACAGAACTGGCTGGCCATGTTTTTTCATGTTAAAAGACTGCGTCAAGTTCCCCTGCATATCCAGATCAATAGCTAAAACTCTAAACCCCAATCTGCTAGAACCTTCTGCAAAGGCTGTGGCTATAGAAGTTTTACCAATACCACCCTTCATACCAAATACATTAATAATCATAGGCTTGGAATCTTTTGATTTATATTTAAAACCACGAATTTCAAGTATTCTCCTAATGCTATCAGCAGGCAAAGCATTTTTATTCCCTAATGGAACAACGGGTAAGTTATGTTCTTTTATGAGCTTATATATAAGGTGGGGAGAAACATTTATTAGAGAAGAAAAGTCTTTGGTGCTTATAGTTTTCATTATGAATCCAATCAAAGTTGAAAATTTAACTATAAATGATTCTAGATCTTTGTCAACGTTTTTTATAAAATTTTCTAAAAATCGTGGATTGCAGATCTTATGTGTTGTTGTTGAAAAATATTTTTTTTTGTTTTTTTTTATTTTTTTTGTTATTCAATTCTCCATTTGAATAATCACGAAATCACTATTTTATGTGTCTCTTATTTAGTATTTGAAATTCTATTTTTGTGTCTCTTATAGGTGGCTGTAATAAAAGAGCTTTTTGATTGTTTAAAGCCTTAAATAAAGGAAGTCCATAGGTGTATTATTAAACAATGCATTAGAATTTGTGTCTCTTATAAATTTTAGAAACAAATGTTTTTGTGTCTCTTATTTAAAATTGAATTAACTGTTTTTGTGTCTCTTATTCTTATAATTTTCAATGGGTTATAGATCTTTTGGCGCTTGACACATATAAATATAAAAATTAAAGTCGATATTAATAATATTTAGTGGTTCGGATTTTTATTGTAAAAATTATATGTCAGATAACTATGAACAATAGGGGCATCAAGTGATGAACTAGAAAAAAGGATTTCGATTATGGCCGGTTTCCGAGGCCAGCCATAACCGATAATACAAATAGTTTGGAACAAAGCTAATATAACTAAAATAACAATGCTATTTTAGCTTTGTTCCCTTAAAACATCAATAAAATATTGGTGACAGGGATAGTACTATGCAAAATTTACCAAACCAACACGCTTCCAGTAAGTCTAAACCCTTATCATTCAAGGATTGGGTAACCCAAAACAACGCATACATCACTTCACGCCTAATTGATGACGGCATAGCCTTCATCACAGAACATGCGGCACAACTAAAAGCACCGTTATCCACACTCATTCTGGACAAACGTTGGCATTACCTTGATAAGCCTAAAAAAGAAAGCTATCGCGGCACGCTCAACACCGACAACCATGGCATTCCTTATCTAACGTTATCCTACTATACATTCCGAGATGGTAATCGATCAGAACGATTTGACAGTAAGTCTGCCCTCAAGGCACTCTGGAAGGAAGCGCTGGATGGCAGGGCAAAGCCCGTAACACCCATTCAAATAAAACCCACACAAGCCGCACATAAAAATATTGCCCATATCCCCACCATTGATTACTTAAAGCGTGACTTAGACCATTGGAATACATTAAACACAGAAGGGCGTAGTGATTACCTCGCCCGCAAAGGCTTAAAGGATGCAGTTATTCCAGGAGTTCGCATTGGTCGAGATCACGTGGCCGTTAAGATCATCAACACCCAAGGCGCATATCAAGGATTGCAAAACATCTACAATGATGGCCAAAAACGCTTCACCAAGGGACTAAATAAGAAGGGTAATTTTGCCATCATAGGATTAAATGGTTTACCAGAAAAACTAGGAACCCTTCACATTTGCGAGGGGGTAGCGACAGCCGCCAGTATCTTTATGGCAATCAATGAGCCTGTTATAGCCGCCATGGATGCGTTTAACCTCTTACCGGTTGCGCGTGCACTAAAAACCGTCTACCCTAAAATTCAAATCATCCTCTGGGCAGACAACGACTGGCAAAAAGCAGACAACCTCCTGCCCAATGGCACGCCTCTGGGCAACACCGGCTTAATTCATGCCAACCGAACCGCCTTTAAAATAGGTGGTGGTGCACGCGTATGCACACCTGATTTTGCAATTCTTCCTGAATTGCCTAAATCCTCACTACCAGACATGCGTGTCGCACTCAACAAAACCATGACCGATTCGCCCTTATGGTTTAATTTTGCTGAGCCCTCCATCGAATCCATGAAATTAATGCTACTGGCATCCCTGTCTGATGAGGCTGTCGCATACGTCAATTTAAAAGCCGATGCAACAGACTTTAACGACGTGCATCAGTTAACAAATTTAGAAGTTATTGCAAACACCACCCCAAAGCTACCCGACATCAAACTGGCCTTAACACGAGAATTAGACCAGTATCGAAAATACCACTTTGGCGTGATTTCACCATCCAACTTCGAACAGGGTCAACGATTCATCTATGACTCCCGATTCCTGCCAAAAATTGAGTTTGAAGAGGGCGTACACCTAATTAAATCAGACATCGGTACCGGTAAAACTGCTGTGGTAGAAACCTTTGTAAAAAATTACAAAAATAAATCCGTGCTCTTCGCAACTCACCTGATATCACTCGTTGAAAGTGCGTGTGCCCGTCTTGAGCTATGCAGTTATAACGCATGTGACAATTACGACTTGCAAATTGAATCCCGCCTAGGGATTTGCTTAAACTCTCTCGGCAAACTCACCGCTAATGCCCCATTACAGGATTATGATATTGTCGTCATTGATGAAGTAGAGCAGGTGTTAGCCCGCCTCACCACCCACGTCGAGCAAAAACCCCTGGTGTTCCAAGTGCTGCAACACGTGATGCAACACGCTAAAACCCTCATCTGTCTCGATGCCCATTTATCAAAGACCACAGCCCAATTCATCAATGCCACCTGTCCCGGCAAGCCTGTCACCGTCCACATCAATCAGCACGTCTTAGCGACTCCCCGCACCATGATTCTGCATGACAGTGGCGAAAGCGTGCAATTAGCTGCCATGCGTGAACTGGAAGAGAGCGGAACCGTCTATCTAGCCTTTAACTCCAAGACCGACGCATTTAAAACCTTTGCCACATTCAAAACCGCTTTTCCTGACAAACTCGGACTCTACATTGCCAGTGATAACGCAGGGGACGAGGCGAATCAGGCCTTTTTCAATGATGTGAATACTGAGTCTGCCAAATACGATTACATCATCTGCACGCCCAGTGTAAGTACCGGGGTATCCATCGACAACAATCACTTTGATTTTGTTGGCGGCGTGTTCCAGTCCAGCATCAACACCGCCAATGACTGCATGCAAGCACTAGGGCGCGTGCGAGGTAAAACCGTGCGACATGTGTATTGTGAAAAGCGTCGTGCCAGCAATCCACTGGATGCCGACACCATTGCAGCCAGATGGTTAGCCACCCATCAGCACGATTTAAGCTTAATGAACCTCACCAACGAAGGCGCGCAAGTCTTAATGAATGATGACTATGAAGCCCTGTGCCTGTCCGTCACCCAATCTCGACATGCTAGCTTGAATAACTTCTATCAACAGTTTGCACTCCTGTCACTGCATGAAGGGATTGATTTAGTATACGCAACCGAGGCACCAGATACAGTAATCCTAAAACAGTTTAGACAGTTAAAGCAGGCCTTCGTACAAGCAGAAGCGAAAGAAGTAGGGGAGGCCACTTTGTCTGAAACGGCCATTGCCTTGCGCGAACTCATGAACAAATCTCGCAAAACCATGGATGAGACCAGGAGCACCAAAAAACAAACCCTGATTGATTTCTATAACTTGGATAAACAAGACACCGAGAGCATTACCTCTTTAGCCTCTATTGATAATGACGGACGATTCAAGCGTCAAGTGCAAACTCTCGAATTAGCCCTAGGCGATGAAGAGCTAGCACGCACCCGTTTTTTGAGTCAAACAGAAGGTGGCGCGCAATTTGCAGCTGATATTACCCACTTTGCCTGCCTGCAACAGTTATACCAATACATACTGACATTACTGCACTTAGACTCCCCACAAGGATTGCTCAGTACCGCGGACTTCCATTACAGTGCCGAGACGTTAAAAGCCCGTGGATTCATTGAGTACATGGAAGAAAATCGCGATGTATTAAAAGGGCTTATCCCGCTTCCCACCACAGCACAATTAGAACGCGACCCCATCCGCTTCATAGGCTTGCTGCTAACGCGAATGGGCTTGCGTCAAAAGAGGGCAGGGAAGTCCGAACTGGGCACCTATCATGTAGACAGCGCGCGCATTGACTTGCTCAATGCCCTGGTTTTCAGACGACGAATGGGCATGATGGGGGTAAGTGTTCCACTCGATGCTAGCTCCATTCAACCGAAAAAAACCACAGCACTTGATGTGTTAACCACCTGCATGGACGGGATTAAACGCTTCTTTAGCCAGAAACCGGATAACTTGTCAGGCCTTTGTCCTGCCTAATTCGAATAAATTAAATTTAAATCCCGCTCCTGCGAGGTTTTTTGTCGCCTATAAAAAATACATGTATTTAAAGCAGACACTCTGTCATCAACATACCAACGCAACATCGTTTGACACACACGGCTAAACAAAACGCGAGTGGTATTTGAACAAAAATAAAGCTCAATTACAGTAAATTTAATCAAACACTTGGGAACACCTCAGCCATTTTTCTCTATATATAAAGCCTGAGCTGTTCCACCCCATATCTTAGCGAAGATCCTAAGTATTGCCATCGATTTGGTTCAATGGTAGCGTGCAACCCACGCAATGGAACGTGAAGCAACCAACCTATGTCACACCAGCACCTGGCAACAACCGGGGCACTGGCGCGCGAAGCTATGGAACACACGCGCCATCAGCCTGAAAAAACCTTACTGTATCAGGTTATCGAAAAACATTACCCTGAATTCTTATCCCATCTGTCAGAATTAGACAAGACACTCCCCCAATATGTTCAAACTGAATTTGAAGAGTACCTGAAATGCGGCCGCCTTGAGTATGGTTTTTTGCGGGTGCAATGCGATTCATGTCATAAGGAACAGTTGGTCGCATTCAGTTGCAAGCGCCGTGGTTTTTGCCCCAGCTGTGGGGCTTCACGGATGGTTGAGAGCGCTGCAATGCTGGTGGATTCCGTACTTCCCCACCAACCGATTCGTCAGTGGGTGTTGAGTGTACCATTTCCCTTGCGTTGGCTTTTTGCAAGCGAACCCGGTGTATTGAGTAAAGCACTTGAGGTAGTGATACGGGCGATTAGCACCTACCTGGTTAAGAAAGCCGGTTTTACCCACAAGACTGCAAAGACGGGTGCAGTGACGTTGATACAGCGATTTGGAAGCGCTCTTAATTTGAACATACATTTTCATGTTTTGTTCCTGGACGGGGTTTACGAGGTTGACTCTGAAGGCGCACTTGCAAAATTTCATGTGATTGAAACGCCCACATCAGTCGAGATGAACAGCCTGCTTCACCGGATTAGTGGGCGAATAGCCAGTCTTCTTGAGCGGGAAGGTTACCTAGAAAGGGATTCGCAAGATGGGAGTCTGCTTCTGGATGGATTT
>JABDAB010000056.1 GCA_013289415.1 Gammaproteobacteria bacterium | reverse complement strand
ATACTGAATCCTTAACATCAACGTATTAACGCAGAAACCATGGATAACTCAGGACGCCCCCTCGCCCGCGAAATAGTCCAGTTTTCTATTCGTTGGTTGGTTGAATTGTGGTGGGCACGTCGCTCCCGCTCCTTTGCCCACCCTATGACTTGCGGGCTGCGTTGGTTACGCCTAAAATAAACGTCATGTTTTCCACAGGTTAATAATCAATGTCTGACAATGCTGTATTAAATGAAATCAATGCGTTATGTGATCGTATCCGGCAGTATGACAGGCATTATTATGTACTGGATGAACCGCTGGTGCCGGATGCGGAATATGATCGCTGTTTTAAAGCGCTGCAGGATTTGGAAAGGCAATATCCGCAGTATATTACCAGTGATTCTCCCACGCAGCGGGTTGGTGTAACGCCGGTTAGTGCATTAATACCGATTAAGCATCGGTTGCCGATGTTGTCATTGGGTAATGTGTTTTCTTCTGAGGAACTTCAGGGGTTCGTAAAACGGGTTACTGACAAATTAGAGTGTGATGAGCAGACGTTGTCGTTTACCTGTGAGCCAAAACTGGATGGACTGGCGGTTAATTTAACGTATGAAAACGGGTTTTTAATCCATGCTGCAACCCGTGGAGATGGGGCTGTAGGGGAAGATGTGACTAATAACATCAAAACCATCGCAGCCATTCCATTGAAATTGATGACTGGCAAACCGCCTGCATTTATTGAGATTCGCGGTGAAGTGTATATGCCCAAAGCAGGTTTTGAAGCATTTAATGCGGCTGCGCGCTTGCATGATGAAAAAACGTTTGCCAATCCACGTAATGCGGCGGCGGGAAGTTTGCGTCAGTTGAATCCAGCGATTACTGCCAAGCGACCGTTAGCCATTTATTGTTATGGCATTGGTGCCAGCGAGGGAGTTGATTTGCCGGATAGCCATATGCTGCAATTGGAATTATTGCGTAATTTTGGTTTCAGGGTGTCGCCTGACAGTCAATTAGTTACGGGATTGGCGGGGTGTCAGGCTTACTATGAGGCAATGCAAATACGACGTGCGGGTCTGCCATTTGAGATCGATGGGGTGGTTTATAAAGTTGATAGCCGTGAATTGCAACAAAAACTCGGTTTTGTGGCGCGTGCTCCGCGCTTTGCCTGCGCGCATAAATTTCCGGCCGTAGAGCAAATGACCACCTTGCTGGATGTGGATTTTCAAGTAGGGCGCACAGGGGCGCTGACACCGGTAGCTCGTTTGCAGCCGGTTAGTGTTGCTGGTGTCACGGTGAGCAATGCGACGTTGCATAATATGGATGAAATTGAACGCAAAGACATTCATATTGGTGATGTGGTGATTATTCGTCGTGCTGGGGATGTGATTCCCGAAGTGGTCTCTGTGGTGATGGAACAACGTCCGGCTCATACCACCCGCATTTGTCTGCCAGCTCATTGTCCTGTTTGTGGAGCGGATATAGTACGGGAAGAAGGTGAGGCGGTTGCGCGTTGCACGGGTGGTTTGTTTTGCAAGGCGCAATTAAAACGCATGGTCTGGCATTTTGCTTCACGTAAAGCCATGGCGATTGATGGTCTGGGACGTGTTTTGATTGATCTGATGGTTGATGTGGGCATTTTGAAT
Organism: Gammaproteobacteria bacterium; assembly: GCA_013289415.1. Classification (GTDB taxonomy): domain Bacteria; phylum Pseudomonadota; class Gammaproteobacteria; order Legionellales; family Legionellaceae; genus DDPF01. The sequence continues at coordinate 8,176 of JABDAB010000056.1, read as the reverse complement.
GATGTGTCTGATTTATATAAATTAAGTTTAAATTTGCTGGCAGGGCTGCCGAGAATGGGCGAAAAATCAGCGGAAAATCTATTGCATGCACTGGAGTTGAGTAAAAAAACCACGTTTGCACGTTTTATTTATGCGTTGGGAATCCGTGAAATTGGAGAGGCCAGTGCGCGGGTGTTGGCGAGTCATTATCAAGATTTGGATTCGCTGAAAGCAGCTTCAGCCGAGCAATTGATGGACCTAAAAGATATTGGTCCAGTAGGAGCTGCGTATGTAGTGCATTTTTTTGCACAAGCACATAACCTTGATGTGGTGAATAAATTATTGACTAATGGTGTACACTGGCCTGTTGAACAAACTAAACCTGCCGACATGCAGCATGTTTTTTATGATAAAGCTGTGGTTCTGACGGGGACCTTAACCCGCATGAGTCGTGATGAGGCTAAGGCCGCGCTGTTGGCAAAAGGTGCGCGCGTGACGGGTAGTGTTTCTGCTAAAACTGATTATGTTGTTGCAGGGAGCGAGGCGGGTTCTAAACTGACCCGGGCGAATGAGTTGGGTGTGCGTGTTTTGACAGAGGATGAGTTTATTGTGTTTCTAGGCGGATGAGTCAGAACACGGACTCGGGCTCGTATTAGATCGCGGTTTGTCCACAGTCCAGTGCTTTAGAGCCATCCCCGCAATATTATTGTGAACTAGGCGGCGATTTGTCGATGGACTTGGACTGTTCTTCATTTTTTTGATTTTTAAACGCTTCAAATTTTTTCTGTAGATGCACTCTGGATTTTTTTTCAGGCGTCTCCAAACCCAGTAACAACTTGTATAGCTTGTGGACTAGCCGAATAAAAAAACGATCGGCCTTTTTCTCCAGCGCTGCTTTACAATCTTTTCCCAAGCCTATGATCGCAATATTTATCAACCGTTGTCTGGGTGGTACATCATGCTTCGACAGGCCTTCCTTCAGTATATTGATCCAATAGACTTTCTCATTGTCCACTTCAACGGCACTGGATGGGTGAAGGTTGATATATTCCTGCATTATCTCCAACTGCTTATACATATCAATCAGCTGAAAATAATCAGAATATAACTGATTCACTTCGCTGCGGATCTGTTTTTCCAAATCCTGGTCTGGCTCCATTTTTTTAGCGCGTTCGCGAATTTTTGTGGCACAATCGGCATTCCATTTTTTCTTCGTTAAATCAAACGCTTCAATAATATTGCCCTTGTTCTCTATCGCGGTGAGTTTTTTTTCTAACGCCAGCACGTTTATAATCAACTGAAATACACTGATTATAGGGTCAAAGTGTTTTGCAATTCTGGACTTTGTCTTTATATTCAATTCATTATTACAATCATAAAAAGCAGCACGCAACAGCAGATCAACCTGGAACGTGTGTTTGGTTTTCATGGCATTTTGTTTTTGTATTGTCTTGCTTTGTTCAAGGAATTTAATGCGCTCATCACAGCGTCTTGTCATGTCGTCGAAACCATTTTTCTCTTGCTCAACCAAGAGAAACACTTTGCCCTTCATTGCCCTAATATCGTCAAAAAATCTTTTAAAATCATTTGGACTTTGCAATTCGCGAAGAAATAATACCGGATCGTATATCGTTTTTATTTGATACAAATAAGGTTGTAGTTTTTGATAGGCACGGAGAAATTTATCCTTGGTTTCTTCAGATAGTTGGGCTGTCTTCCCAGCGATTGGCGGGAACGACAAGACGGATTCTAAATGCCTGAGTTCCTGATAGCCAGCAATAAGATCATGTTTCATTTTAGGCAGTTTTATATCGCGTTCTTTAGGTAAAGTATTTAATCGAATTTTCTCCACTTCAATACGTTTATCAATGAACCCAGTATTGCCGATTAATTCAAACTTTTCTTCAGTTGAAATAGGAAAGTCTATCATTAACTCACGAAATAAAGTACTCAACATATCATTCAATGGACTGGTAATCGTACCTGGTTTGTAACTTAATTGAAATTCCGCTTCATCTGCAGAAGACAAGATATCCAGGCGCAATTTATTTTCAATGGCAATCACAACAGATTTAGTTTCCACACCAATGTTTATTAATGCGTTATTTAACTCATTTACACTCGAGAGAATTTTTTTCAATGCGTCAAAGTTACACTTGGAGATTTTAATGGCGGCCATCAATTTTGAGGCTTTTGTATCCAATTCATCTTCACTGAGTTCAGGCGCATCCTGGGTATCTGGATTAAATTTACGAATTAATTGTGGGGTTCGATAAATTTGTTTTGCAATCAGCAGTAAAATATCTTCTTCAGGCAACGCCTTATCTGTTTTTTTTGTGCTTTTTTCCAATATCTGGGGAGGAGAAGAGGGGGGTAAGGAAGACAATTCTTCTTTAGGGGCTGGTTGCCCCGTTAATGTTTGCTTGACGAGTTCAGCTTGCTGTTTCCAACGCGCAACCATATCGTCGTCTTCGACGTCCCGTGGCTTGTCCGCGGGAGGGGATACCAAGGCGTTAACATAATCACCCAAAACAGGAATATTTTTTAACGGCTCCAGACACTTTAGCCCTTTTCTTACTACTTCACCCAGTTCTGGTGATGAAACAGTATTGCCGATGAATAGCGTTGCATAATATACATTGATCCACAGTGCTTTGTCCGTGATGAGAGTAGTGAGTAACTCTGTAGAAGAAACCTGTTGCTCATAAATCCCCTCTAGCTTGACTAAATCTTTCTGGATCATAGCCAGCGAACACAGTAATTTTTTATAAAAAAATGCAGATGGAATGTCTTTGAAGGTTTGTATTTGGTCACCGATGAGCGCAGAATCTATCATTTGTTCTGGTTCGAAAGAGAGCTTTGAAAAGATGTCCGGATCAATGCATTTCTCAAGCCATGCCTTTAAGTCACCCTCTATAAAGTTTTTCAATTTTATGGAGGGTTTATCTGCAAGAGCTCGATACAAAGGGGGTTTGTATTCAGCTTTATCGCCTACCGAAACCAGTGATTTATATAGCCGATTGTTTTTAATGCCATTCATTTTCCCAGCGTTTTCTGTGATTTTTTTCTTATTTTCATTGGTTTTTAATAGATCCATAAAATTAGACACATCTCCATTAGGTCGATAAATTTGATCGTGAATAGCACTGTTTATTTCAAGCGATTTGCATTTAAAAGCGGCTTGCGCCATGGTTTGTTTGATTAAATTAACTGGAGATTCACGGCGGTTAAATCGTTCAAGCCATAAGGGAAAGTTATTGACAAATAAAACATCCAGTTCCGGATATAGCTTTGCATAATACGGCTGAATGATTTTGTAGTCTTTTTTTAATGCATTGATGGTTTCAATGGGAGCTTCTTTCACGGTACCGGTTAGTAATTCCATCACGGTCCAAGACCCCTCACACGAATCAAAACAGGCTGTGGCATTCTTAAAAAAACGTTCCGCGGCTTCAATTGCTGATTTATCTCGTTGTGTAAAATCAGACTCGATCCAATGTGTAACACGTTGACTTCTAACAACATTGATAAATTCATCATCACATAACACACCGATTCCAGCGGAGGATTTTAATTTTGTACCTGTGGACTCAACAGGTTTGACGTCTCCCAAAAAACTGCGGATAATTTTGGCTTTAGGTTTCGTCAGATTGTTTATCGTTTCATCCATTACATTTGACGTTGTTACCCAATATTCCGATAGCGAGGCCAGTTTAGTATAAAAACCATTCATTGGCTTCAGTACGGGTTCAACCAAAAGATTGGGGCGTAAAGAAAAGTGCTGTTCCACACTTTCCAATTCGGCAATAATATTTGGTAAATGCTCATGTCTTAATTGGTTTAATAATTTTTCGAGTTTTTTATGCGATTCTTGTGTAAAATGACCGCTAGAATTCAGCAGTGTTGGCAAATGATTAAGTAATAATTTAACAGTTGAAATCCCGCTGGGTAACAATGCCAAGCCATCTCCAGTTGCCAACTTTTTCAAATTGTTCAACAACTTGTTTGTTTTGATTTTTATTATTTTCGAATCGTCCAATGATAGTTTTTTGAGTGAGTTCGGATCAATTAAGGTTTGTAATTCCTGAAAATATACAGGTAACTGATAAATTAAAGCACTCAGATTTTCCAAGCCTTGATTGACGTTATCTGTTGATTCCGGAAGTAATTTTAGTACCTGACCTACCGAAGGAATGGGTATGCCCCTGAAATCAAGGGGTGCTATTAGCGCATTTAATTTCGACATCAAAGGATTGACGTAAGACCCTATCAGAATTTCCACATCAGCTGAACCCTGATTGAGCACATTGAGCTCCGTCGCCAATGTGTTTGCCAGTGAACGTAAATTCGGCAGAAGATCATAGTAGTGAAGTGCGACTATACTCCGATCTGGACTTAAATTGATATCCAGTAGTTCATCAATGCCATGTTCAAGGTTATATAACGCGCGTAATATTTTTTTGATTTTAACAATTTGGTCTGGATCGGTATCCAGGGTATCCAGGGGTTCTGTTGAGAAAAAAGCAACGAATTCTTTTGAAAAAATAGTGTCATCCACTAAATGAGCTAACAGTTTTGTACGAGTCTGGTTAAGCGATCCTGATATGTCTAAATCAACTTTAAGATGAACATACCAGGTTTCAATCAGGCGTCGATATTGAAACTCGCCCAATGCGGCGGCCCATCCCATGATGAACGATACATAGGTTGTTTGTTTTTTATTCAATGCCAATGGTAAATCTTGTGAAATAGCGACGGAATCGGAGGCATTGTTTGATGAGGCCTTCGAGAACAGTTCGCATATAACTCCAAAAAAAGTTATCATAAAGACGCCATGTTATTATTTGTACTAACTACAGTATAGACTGTGTGCAGATATTTGTGAGATTTTGTCAATGCCTCATTCTTTTGTTCATCTTCGCGTTCATACTGAATTTTCCTTGGTAGATGGTTTGGTTCGGGTTGCGTCATTAATGGATGCTTTGCCTGAAAAAGGCATGAATGCAGTTGCGGTTACTGATTTTTGTAATCTGTTTGCAACCGTCAAAATATTTAAGGCTGCCATATCGGCAGGCATTAAACCGATTTTAGGCTGTGATCTACCATGCCATGATCCATTGAGACCTGAGCAACAATCTTCCATTGTACTGCTTTGTCAAAATGAAACGGGTTATCGCAATTTAACGCAGTTGGTTTCTAAAGCATATCAAGAGGGACAATACCAGGGACAACCGTGGATACAACCGGGTTGGATAGCTCATCATGCTGACGGGCTGATTGCTCTGTCTGGTGGGCGTACTGGTGATATTGGTCAGGCGCTGTTAGCGGATGATGAAACGCTGGCTTACCGATTGGCGAATAGCTGGCTTGCAGTATTTCCCAATCGGTTTTATCTGGAAATTCATCGCACTGGACGTGCTAATGAGGCAATCTATAATGAGCGTGTAGTTCGTCTGGCGGATGCATTGCAAATCCCGCTGGTTGCAACCAACGATGTGCGTTTTCTGCACCCGGATGATCATGAAGCACACGAAGCGCGGGTTTGTATCCGTGAAGGTTATTCACTGGCTGATCCGCGACGAAACACCAGTTATAGCGCACAGCAATATTTACGTTCTGCAGATGAAATGCGAGCTTTGTTTAGTGACTTGCCGCAAGCCTTACAAAATACGGTTGAAATCAGTAAACGCTGTACGGTTAAACTGGATTTGGGAAATAATTATTTACCCAATTTTCCTGTTCCACCCGGCTCATCTGTCGAAGATTATTTATCTCAGTTATCAAAAGAAGGCCTTGAATTTCGTTTAAAGCAACTATCGCGAAAAAAAGCAATCGATCGCTCGCCGTTTGATGAACGCCTTGAAATTGAACTGAATGTGATCAATTCAATGGGGTTCGCCGGTTATTTTCTAATTGTGGCTGATTTTATCAAATGGGCCAAGCAAAATGGTGTGCCGGTAGGACCTGGACGCGGGTCGGGTGCAGGTTCTCTGGTCGCTTACGCCTTGCTAATTACTGATTTGGATCCACTGGAATATGAACTTCTGTTTGAACGATTTTTGAATCCAGAACGGGTGTCCATGCCAGATTTTGATATCGATTTTTGCATGGAAGGCCGTGATAGAGTGATCGAATACGTGGCCGAAAAATACGGACGGCAGAGCGTATCGCAGATCATTACCTTCGGCACTATGGCGGCAAAGGCTGTTGTTCGGGATGTTGGGCGTGTTCTGAGTCATCCCTATAGTTTTGTGGATAAACTCGCTAAATTAATTCCGTTTGAACTGGGCATTACTCTGACGAGCGCGCTGAAACAGGAAGATGAATTACGCCAGCGTTATGAAGATGAAGAAGAGGTCAAAGAGCTGTTTGATTTAGCCTTGAAGCTTGAGGGTATCACGCGTAATGCAGGCAAACATGCTGGGGGTGTTGTTATCGCGCCGTCTGAATTGACGGATTTTACCGCCATTTATTGTGAAGAGGGCTCTACGCAAATCGTGAGTCAGTTTGATAAGGATGACGTAGAAGCAGCAGGACTCGTCAAGTTCGACTTTTTAGGGTTAAGAACATTAACCATTATTAATTGGGCGTTGATCACGATCAATCTCGAACGTGAATCTGCAGGTTTGGCTCCAATTGATATCAATGATATTCCGCTGGATGACAAAGCCAGTTTTGATTTGTTAAAAGCATGTAAAACCACGGCTGTGTTTCAGCTTGAATCCCGCGGAATGAAAGAGTTGATTCATCGTTTGCAGCCTGATTCGTTTGAAGAAATTATTGCCCTTGTTGCGCTGTTTCGCCCAGGTCCTCTGCAATCAGGCATGGTGGATGACTTTATTGACAGAAAACACGGTCGCGCGACCGTTGAATACCCACATCCCGATTTAGAACCCATATTAAAACCCACATATGGTGTGATTTTATACCAGGAGCAGGTGATGCAAATCGCCCAGGTTTTGGCTAATTACACCTTGGGAGGTGCGGATCTGTTGCGTCGAGCCATGGGTAAGAAAAAAGCTGAGGAAATGGCAGAGCAGCGCACTATTTTCACAGAAGGTGCCGCGGCACGCGGTGTTGATGTGAATAAGGCAACCGCTATTTTTGACTTGATGGAAAAATTTGCAGGGTATGGTTTTAATAAATCGCATTCTGCTGCTTATGCGTTGATTGCCTATCAAACAGCTTGGTTAAAGGCGCATTATCCAGCTGCATTTATGGCGGCAGTGATGTCATCTGATATGGATAACACCGATAAAGTGGTGACCTTTATTCATGAATGTACGCACATGAACCTGACGTTATTACCGCCCTCGCTTAACCGGTCGCAATATCAATTTACGGTGGGGGATGAACGCACCATTATTTATGGTTTAGGAGCGATTAAAGGGGTAGGGGAAGCAGCCATTGACTGTATTGTGACTGAACGCAAGGCGCATGGCGCATATAGTAGCCTGTTTGATGTTTGCCAACGTCTGGATATGCGAAAAGTAAACCGTCGTGTATTGGAAGCGATGATTATCAGCGGTAGCATGGATGACTGGGGTGTAGAGCGTGCTGTGTTGTATGCCACGGTGGATAAGGCCATTCAGGTTGGTGCGCGTCTTCACCAAAATCGAAGTAGTGGTCAGACGGATATGTTTTCTCTATTTGATGAGGAGACTTGTGTTGAGCAGTATCATGTTTGTAGCGAGTGGGACACTAAAAAGCGGTTGGATGGTGAAAAAAAGACTTTGGGTTTATATCTGACAGGTCATCCCGCCGATCCTTATCTGAAGGAACTTCAGCCATTTATCAAACTGATCGGATCTCTTAATCCTTCTGCCGGTAAAAAAGCCATCATATGTGGGTTGGTGACAGGCGTTCGCCTGATTATGACTAAACGCGGTAAAAAATTAGCCATTATAGGCCTTGAAGATTCCCAAGCCAGCATCGACATTGTGACGTTTTCTGAAGTGTTTGATCCTAAAAAAGAGTGCGTACAAGTAGGGCGTATGTTAGTGGTTGAGGGCGAGCTAGGAAAAGACGATTACACGGGAGGGGTGAAAATGTCAGCACTCGCACTCTACTCTATGGACGAAGCACGTACCCGTTTTGCAAAACATTTAGCGTTGACATTAACCTCTGCTGATCAGCAAAATTTGCCGGCGATTCAAGCCGTATTGGCCGCGCACAAAGGGAAATTAGTTGTGCAAAT
>JABDAB010000055.1 GCA_013289415.1 Gammaproteobacteria bacterium | reverse complement strand
TTAATATATTCATTATCAATTCACGATTTCTTATAGGCTTGCCGGGGATCACTCGGGGTTTTAGGGAAGGCCATAACCAATTGCCGTAACTTTACCAACTTGGTTAGATATTGCCCTCTCAACGTTTCTGGCTTTCTTTGTAAGATTTCAGCTAACACCGCAATCGTAATGTACCTTTCAGAACAAATATCCAGAATGATTTTATTCACTGCTTCTGGGGAAATACGCTTTTTTGTTCGTACTTCAACAGCAAGCTCGAACAAACGTGACTTTAAATCGTTTGAAATTATTTCAAGATTATCCACAATGGGATGGTTAATATGTTTACTAATGAGACAACCATCATTGTCGCGCTCACCATTGTCGTTATTCGCTAGGCTCGTATCGCTATTCGCTAGGCTCGCATCACTATTCGCTAGGCTCGTACCGTTATTCGCTAAGCTCGTATCGTTATTCATAGAGCTCTTCATAATTTCTGGCAGAATTGCGTTTGTGGAATTGCCAAATACATCTTCTGGATTAGGGAGGGCAAGGCCAGGAATATGGTATACTGCCCCCCTGCTAGAGCCTGTTTGTTTCAGAAAATTCTTACGAACCAAATCACGTAATACTCGACTCAAATCCGCTGTATGTAATTGGGTATGAATCTTTAATCTTTCATGTGTTACCGTGCCTTCTGAGGCTGCAATTGCAAGCGCAGTTCGAGCAGTTGGCTCAAGTTGATCATATGAATCCCTAAAAAGAGAACGGAGCAGCTCAACTATATGTGTCGGAAACAAGTCAACCATTCGCATAGAAAGCAATGTTTGTTCATAAGGCTCTCGCTGTTCTTCCAGTTCCGGAGATCTCCAGTTATTATCTTTCCAACCCGCCAGAATTTTAGGAATTCCAGAACCTGCCTGATCCCCAATACCAACATATCGAAACATTTGATGTAAAAGTCGATTGCGACAATCATGATGCCCACCTTCCAGAGCAGCATCTAATGGAATTCGCAGTAACCCTGGATTTCTGAAGCCAAACATATCCGGTCGTTTAACCACAAGCACAGATGCTCTTTCAGTATAATCTGCATGCACTAAAACATTTACAAGAGCCTCTCGCAGTGCGATATGTACTGAGGTTTCCTCGCGCCTTTGATCTCCATCCAAAACAAAAGGTATCTTTAAATTATCGACAAGTTTCAAATAAACTTTGCGATAAAAATCATATAAATTTCCTGACCAGGTACCATCCAGGGTGACGCGATCCAGCCAACGCATTTCAGTTTTTGCCTCTATCCGTTCTTGATAATCAAGCATATAAAAAGGTAAGACCTCTTGAATCTCTGGATGAGATCCAAACATTAATAAGCCAGCAAGTGTAAGACCTTCCTCCTTGGTTTCTCTATTGGTTCTCCAAGCACCTATGCGTTTTAAAAATTCCAAATCAGGTAACTGGTTCCAAGGATTATCAGGGGTACGATTAACAAACACTTGCCGATAATTACGCAACGTAGGCATATGAAGGTCGTCTATACTAAAACCCTTTAAAATTCGATTATCCCGACTATCCTCTACTTGCTCGGCTAACATGCGCTTTACTGCTTCATCACTTAATTTTTGATCTGCCTCATGTAATCGTTGATAAGCATTGCCACCAAAAGGATTTCCATTCAGATAAACTGGTTTCTGTTGGCGAGTAGCTCTTGGAATATAAATCTGTAAAATCTTTTTGCCGTCAATGGTGGTTTCTTGAATATGATGATTGGTCAACAGATTTACACTGACTTTGTTTTTATTATTTGCAGCATCGACCAGCTCTTTACGAACCTTATTAATGTTTTTAATGCCGTATACATCAAATGTATCTTTTTTTTGCCGAATTCCTAACAGCACTGTCCCACCCGAGGTATTGGCCATTGCAGAATAGGTCACCCAAAACTCATTCGGCAATTGTCCATTACCGTCTGATCCGGCAGCAGTTTTGCATTCGAGTTCTTCTGACTCGGAAAGTAAACTAATATCGTCAAGGGTGAGCAATTTCATTATCATTTGGCTCTCTTCAAATAGGCAGACACAGCGGCCAAACAGCGATGTTATCAATTCAAAAACAAGTTATTTCCCTTTGTTTCAAACAAACTTAAATAACTGTCATCTTTATCAATCAACTGCATGACATAATTCAGTGCGCCAAGTATAACCGATTTATTGAACCCATCCATCCTCGCCTTAATCACCAACCCACCCAACTCAATTTTACACACAATAAAATTGCCACATAAAAACAATAATCTTAAAAACTTAAACGCCATTACCGAATCATCCAATTTTAAAAAAACTACAAAGCAAAGTCTTTATTCCTGCCTGACAACGCAAGCACTAAGGAAGCATCTGTTTATAAAAAATTTTTGTAACCATTCACCACAATTATTCACTAGAGCTCGAGCGTGGCTGGAAAAACAATGACTCATCTAACTAAACTACTAATTAGACTTTATTTAACCACCTCTGTTGAGTCTTACGTGTCGTTACGATGATGCTCTTCATTTTCCTGATGTGTGATTTCATCTACAAAAGTTTTAATTTGATCTTTCAGTTCAGTATCAGGGATTAGCTCTTCATGTGTTAGAGGTTGCCTTGTATATGGATTTTCGTTTTTAATTGCTAGAGCGCGCTCAATAGAACCTCTTTCAAATTTTATATGTGGCACCCTAGGATCAAATACCGGATCTGTCATAATTTCAAAGCTTAACTGACAAAGATACTCTTCTGGAATTATCCCTGGATAGTTTTCTAATTGTTCTTGATTTGAATTTAAAACTGTAGCAATAGGTGGAGCATAAATAGGATGAGCTCCTTGATTTGTAACAATTTGAATAATTTCTGCCGGAGTAAATTCTAATTCAGATAAAGTTCTATAGTGTTCTCGTATTATAGCTATATTTCTGGAGCCAGTTTCAGATAAAGTTCTATAGTGTTCTCGTATTATAGCTATATTTCTGGAACCAGTGCTTGCACCTGCAATCTGCAGAATTTGCTGTGGAGTAAATTGCAGTTCCTCGAGCCTTCGTATACTTCGCTCTACTCTTTCAATGTTGTTCGGCATAATTAATCTCACTCTGCTCAATAATTAATAGTGTAGCATACATTTTTAAGCATGGTGCAACCGCTAAAGCAATAGATTATTATTACTTTTCAGTAAAGAATACACCGGGCAACTTCCCATCAAACAAAACTTTTAAAGCATCCGTTGGCGTCACCCCATGTTTTTGAGCGGTAAGCAAATAACTTCGAACACGACAAAATATTTTGGCACCATCCATTGATTTAAAACACCCTGATATTTTCTGTTGTACTTTTGTCATCCTGATGTCATTTTCACCTCGGTTATTTGTAAAGGGCACGTCGGTTTCTATCATAAAACGAAGAACATCATTTTCAAAGTCACGAAGTCTTTCCATGAGATTGCGTTCTTTTGATTTTTTCTCACGTCCTCTTTTTTTACTTTGATTGAGCTCTGGAGGTGGTAATGGCATTTCAATTTCGCTCGTCTGTATAATTTGACGAAAACGTATTCGATACATATCAGCTGTTGCATTATCAAGGCAATTTTTTTCTGTTTTATTCACAGCCTCATTAATTTCAATCAAAAGGTCTTGCATGGATTTAGCCCAAGTGTGTTGCGCATGATTATCAATAACCCATTGAAGCTCTCTAATGTGGTGTGCATTACAAAGACCATGATGAAGGAGTGAATCAATCATGAAATGGGTGAAATTAAAAAAATACTGTGAGGAATCTAGCGACACATCCAATGCTGTTCATTGCAAACGCAAGCGTGGCATGTGGCTTGATGGCCTGCATTGCAGGCTGGGGCCGGATGGTAATTTATGGGTGAATTTAATGGAGGTTGAAAAATGGGTGGAAAACGGGAATCGAGCAACACTGCAAAGACTCCAGCTAGGGTAGAACTAAGACAGTGGGTGTCTGGCAAGGTTACCTTACGTGTTAGCTTTTATTATAGAGGCACGCAATGCCGTGAAACGATAAAGCTAGGGCCAACGCCTAGCAATATCAAATATGCAGCGCGCTTGCGTGCTGAAATAATGAATGCCATAGAGCGCGGCAAGTTTTCCTATGCTGATTATTTTCCGCAGTCAAAACTTGCCAGACGCTTTGGGCATGTTCGCACTGATCTTACCGTTGGGGATCTGTTGAAGGATTTTTTAGAGCAAACAAAATCGACGCGTGAACAGAGTACCTATATAGGGTATAGAAAAATTTGTGAGGCGCGCCTTATACCCTATTTTGGCAGCGTTGCCATTCAGGATTTAAAACCGGCATTCATTCGTGACTGGATCCGCAATTTAAACCTGACATCAAAAACTGTCAGTAATCTATTAATCCCTTTACGCGCCATAATCGATCAGGCTTTAAATGACGAACTCATTAAAAGTAATCCTTTGGACAAAATTGTTATTTCAAAGTTGTTAAGCAAACAAACCAGTAAGAGCAACTTCAAGGTAGACCCTTTTGATAAAGAAGAGGTCAATGCAATTTTGGATGCAACCCATCACGATCAAATACGCAATCTTTTTCAGTTTGCTTTCTTTACTGGATTGCGGACATCTGAATTAATCGCCCTGGAATGGGATGATATTGATTTAATCAACGGAGTAATACATGTCGTCCGGGCTGTGGTAAAGAAACAAATCAAAGGCACAAAAACTAGCGCCGGGGTTCGAGACGTTATGTTGTTACCTCCTGCTATTGCTGCTTTAAAAGATCAGGAAAAACATACATCCAATACCGGTGGCCGGGTATTTCATAATCCTCGTACGGATCAACCATGGGAAACTGATCATCAAATTCGCCGTACTGCATGGCTCCATACTATAAAAAAAGCGGGCGTGCGCTATCATAACCCATATCAAACGCGACATACCTATGCGTCGATGATGCTATCTGGTGGAGAGAATATCATGTGGGTTGCTAGCCAAATGGGGCATGTGGATACAGAGATGGTGATGAGGACTTATGGGAAATGGATACCGGATAATTCGGCCAAAATGGGTTATAGAACAGTAACCAATTGGGAGAATTACATTTAATTTATACTGCATCACGTTCGGGAGTGAAATCAAGAGGAAGTCTAAGTTAATTTATCGATTTTTATTCTTACAGTAGGTTTATTTAAAAAGAAATCGTCTAATTCTTTTTCTTTTCCCCAATACTCTTTAATTGTAAATCTTGTATAGCCTATTTGATCACTTCCCCAAGAAAGCCAATGTTCCCCATCTGTTTTTATGTCTGAATTTACTTTGGAAAAAACAGATATTGCGAGTAAGGCCCAGATTATTGCCTCAGGCATTCTCACACCACTATTAGCAATATCTATATGCCATATATGATGGTTATTCTTTTTAGGTAAGATTTCAAATTTTATGGGGATTTCAGTTGCATGAACATCGTTACAACGAAATATATGATAAATTATATCAGCTAAATCGGGCTCAAGAATTGGTTTTCCATTACCATTAACAAGCTTAAGATGAGTCCATTTGGTTTCTACAAGATTTAATCCCTCACCTACAAAACGCTCGACTATCCAATAGTATTTTCTTATACAGTCTTTATAAATATTCGCTCCCGCTTTACCGAAGAGCTTGCGAGCTGTACCATCAATTGCGACAGCTGCGTGCATTAATGCTTCATCTGTACTTCCACGATCATGGGCTTCTATTGCTTTTAAAACATGCTTTTCTAGTTTCATTGGTGCTATATAAACCCGCTGAGAACCCTGCGATCAGGCGATGGTGAAATTTAGTGTTTTAAATCAGTAACTTAAGTGGTGGAGGCGGCGGGAATCGAACCCGCGTCCGCAAATCCTCTGCCGTCAGCTCTACATGCATAGCCGGGTCATTTGAGTTTAATCGTGGCCCCTCCGACTGGCAGGATGGTACACGACGATTCCCTGAGTTTCGCAATCTGGCACGGGACGTATCAGATCACTAGCTTATCTTCTATGACCGCTGATTCCACTGCCTATAAGCAGGTGTGGGCAACGGGGCGCTGGTTTTATGGCAGCGCACGGTGTGGTTGGCTGTCACCGCTTACGCAGCGATAGCTTCTCCAGCAAAGTTTTCATCGTTTGCATTTATGTTTAGTTGAGTCGTTTTACGAGATTTCTCATTCTCGGCATGCACTTCAGGTTTCGCAACCCACGTCGAAACCAGGTCACCCCCATATGTACAATTTAATTATAACATAAAATGTTTGATGATTGTAAAGATATATATTTGGACAGAAGGACATGAGTCTTTTTTCATGTTCTTTTGTCCAATGTCCAAGATATACGGTCAAATCAATTTTTCCAGATCTTTTTTAATGGTTTTAAATGACGTAATGGGTAAATAGCGACGTAGAACATTGCCATTCGCATCCACTAACACTTTTGAGAAGTTCCAGGGAATAAATTTCAATGGTTTTTTTTCAATGTGTTTGGCTAGATACTCATACAATGGTGCGCGATGTGAGCCGTTGACGTCAATTTTTGCATACATGGGAAAAGTCACGCGAAAACAGCTTTCGGCCAAAGCTTTGATTTCTTCATTGCTTCCGGGCTCCTGATGAAGAAACTGGTCGCATGGAAAACCTAGAACCGTCAACCCGCGTTGTTCGTAACCGCGATATAGCGATTCAAGTTCGGCATATTGGGCAGTAAAACCGCAACGACTGGCCACATTGACAATCAATAGAACTCGTCCATGGTAAGGCCTGAGGGTTGTTTCTTTACCGTCAATCGTCATGACAGGAATGTCATATAATGTTGTCATGCATCAATCCCGTTATGTTTAAGCAACGCATCCACTGTTGCCATTCTACCTCGAAATGTCACGTAAGCCTCTGCGGCTTTGCGCGAACCACCTACTTCAAGTATACAGCGCAGAAAATCACGTCCCGTTTCAGTGTTAAACACCCCTTCTTCTTCAAAACGGGCAAATGCGTCGCTTGACAGTACTTCAGCCCATTTATAGCTATAGTACCCTGCGGCATACCCACCACCAAATATATGGCTGAAACTGTGTTGAAACCGATTACAGGGATCTATGGGCACGACGGTGGTCTGCTTGCGAACATCAGCCAGAATCGTGGAAATAAATGCTGAGTTTTCGCTGTTGTATTCCTGATGAATCCTGAAATCAAACAGCGAAAATTCCAATTGCCGCATCATCCCCATCGCAGATTGAAAATTTTTCACGGCCAGTAACTTATTAAATAACTCCAATGGCAGAGGTTCACCTGTTTCCACATGAGATGTTAATAATTGCAATGCGTGAGCATCCCAGCACCAATTTTCAAAAAATTGGCTAGGGAGTTCGACTGCGTCCCATTCAACACCACTAATACCAGACGCACCCAGGTAATCAACTCGAGTTAAAACATGATGTAGACAATGGCCGAATTCATGGAATAATGTCAACACTTCGTCGTGTGATAGCGTGGCAGGTTTTTTGCCAATGGCTTTTGCGAAATTACAGGTCACGGTTGCAATGGGCAATTGAATCTCGCCATTGGCAAGCTTGCGCCGGCTTTGGCAGGAATCCATCCATGCACCACCTCGTTTATGTGGACGAGCAAATAAATCAACGTAAACATAGCCGCGAGAAGTATTTTCGCTATCCCTCACACGATAACAGGTCACGTCAGGATGCCAAGTTTCTACACCTTTCACCTCCTCCAGTGTCATGCCGTACAATGTGTTAATAATGCTGAACATCCCCTCCATCACTTTATAAAGTGGAAAAAAAGGACGTAATTCTTCTTGCGATATGGCGTAACGAGCCTGCATTTTTTTCTCGGATAACCAAGCTATATCCCACGGTGCCAATTCAGTATAATCGTTATCTTCCTGTGCAAATTCTTGCAAACGTTTAAATTCCGTTTTGGCCTGACCATGTGCACGCTGACTTAAATCAGACAGAAAATGCAACACGTCCTGGGTCGAATCAGCCATTTTTGCCGCCAGAGACAATTCGGCATAGTTTGAAAAACCGAGCAATTGGGCTTTTTCGTGCCGCAAAGCCAGCATTTCATTCATGACAGCTGTGTTGTCATATTTCCCAGCGGTTGGGCCTTGATCTGACGCACGGGTAACAAACGCTTTATATAATTCCTCACGTAAGAGCCTGTCTTCTGCATAGGTCACTACCGCCTGATAACAAGGAAACTCCAATGTCAGCATCCAGCCTGGCAATCCTTTTTCTTCGGCCAGTTCACGTGCATTATGCAAGGCATGTTCAGGTATGCCGGTCAGACGAGCGGGATCGGTGATATGCAATTGATAAGCCTGCACAGAATCCAGAACGTTATTTTCAAACTGGTTTGATAGGTCAGATAGTCGGGCTGAAATAGCTTCCATACGCTGTTTATGCTTGTCAGACAGTGCAATGCCGGATAGTGCAAAATCACGTAGTGTGTCATCAATGATTTTACATTGGGTCTTGTCTAATGTTTGTTTATCGAGAGATTGAATAGCCGCATACAATGCCTGATTATGACCGATTGCCGTTTCATATGCCGATAAGAGTGGCAAACATGCCTCATAGCAATTACGCAAGGCCGGTGAATTAATCACCGCGTGCAAATGCGACAGAGGAGACCAGAGCTGATCCAGCTCATCCTCCATATCATCCAGGGGACTCATGAGGCTGTCCCAAGTGAAAGGTTGGTTTTCATTCAATAGATAGGCTATTTTTTGTGTGTTTTTAAATAAAAGCGTACCCAGACGCTCAGCAAAGTTAGTGATGTCAATGTGAGTGAATTCGGGTAAGGAGACTGCTGTCATATTTTCCTCGTTGATGAACGGTGTATACAGCCAGTATATCACTATCTAAAGGTTATGCCCCCCTCCCAATACGCATCAAGATCATCCATGCTATGAGATATCGCTATCCCCGTAGGCGATGGAGAGGCAGACAAAACCTTTAAGTCTGTATCAGACTGCGATCTTGTAAGAAGATTGGATGGAAAAAAATACGGCGGGTTACCCATTGACCGACCACGCAGCAGAGGAAGAGGTCTAGGTATTCCTGACGTAGGTTGTTGCGACTCTTGATTGGGCTCCAGTACCTCATGTTGATGCATTAGATTAAATGTACCCTCACTATTTGCACGTGACTTGCTAACAGGACAGCTAGGTTGGCCAAGCTCTAGCAAGTTATCAAGCGTTTTAAATTCGGGTGTATTTAAATAGCTGCGTCCCTGAAAATTGATGACCGTCATTACTATGGCCATGACTGCGCCGATAATGGGAAGCAGCGGACTAATCGCCACTGCGGCGGGGAGTGACAGACACACTGCAAAAAATAGTACCGTGGCATTGACAAGGGCGAGATATAACAACGCTGTCTCCCGCCAAATACCTGCCTTCAAATGAAGGCAGTATTTTGGATGCAAGTCCTTATACCTTGCATCCATTGGTAAAGCGGGATCCAATGTCAAATTTCTGTATTGTTCCTCGAGATTGTTTAACCGATTCAAATCTATACATATACGTATAGTCGCTATAATCACATCATAAAACTGCATCCCAACAGACAGGAAAATACCAAAGGGTTGCCATGCCCCGACAAAAACAAAACACATCAGCGCACCACTGATAGCCCATCCGATGTCATTCATTATCTGAGGCCAGAGACGCTTCCATTGTGCCATAAAACGAGTAAACAGATCCAAGTGCCTTGCTTCCGGCCTCATCTTATTTATATCAAACACATTATCAAATAACGTGCGCAAATTAAAGACTAACCTGGGTAAAAAAAATACAAAATTAAGATATGGCAGTAACGGGCCTACATATGCGTCACTCCAAAGAATCAAACTACTATAATGACCGAAGTCCTTAATCACTGGAACCAATAAAAGCAGTAGACGGCGCTCGCGTAAAAGATATAATCGACGAGGATTCAACCTATCCGTGGTGAAGCCAGCAATGAACCACTCTAACCAAGTTCGATCCTTCTTTTTTGCATCTCTACTTAAAACGCCGGGATTTAGTCGAGGATCAACCGATTTAATCCAACGTTTGTATGATTCCTGATGTTTTTCAAGTGCACGTTTACTTAAAAAACTGGGATGCTCATTGATGTACGAATCATATTGTTTAGTCAACAGCTGAGCTAAATCCAACGCCTCATGGACCAAATTTAACAAAGTATCTTTGTCTACTGTAATAGGTGGCATTAACGTTTGCATGAGCAATGCGCGAAGCGCATTGTATTCAAGAACCAGAGAAGCCTCTTCTTCAATCAATAACTTAAAAACAGCATGTTGTGTTTCTTCCGATTGAGCATTCAATTCGGAAGAAAAAGACTGAGCCGATCTAACATTACCGCTAACATTATCGAAATGAAAACTGCTGCAACTGTGTAACCG
>JABDAB010000054.1 GCA_013289415.1 Gammaproteobacteria bacterium | reverse complement strand
TTTGGATGAAGGTCATAGATTATTAAAATGTGGTTCAATAGAAAAGTATTGCAAGACAATGAAAGAAGAAACACACAGTACCTCTATAACTGGAGATAACAATACAGTCAACATATCCAGTGGAGATATTAGTCAAAATGTGACTAATAATTCAAACTCTAAAACGGTCTATCCAGAAGACATAATAAAAGCATTTAGTTTAATCAATACAGATAAAGGCATTGAGGCTAGTAAGCAACCAAAATACAATCATTTTTCCGCGGATATTAAAATAAACGGTGAGAGTATATCAGCGCCGAAACTATATACCAAACTAGCAAACCGCTTTAATACGCCAACGAAAAAATATGTTATTCCTATACTTTTTGCTGACAATGAAAATTCCCATAGGGAAATTTTACACAGGGAAAAATTGGGGCGCGCCAACATAATCAACTACTATAGGGAAAGTGCATTATCAATTAAATCAAACAATATCAGATTTGAAGTTGCACGTTACACAGAGAACCCAATGACAATTAATTTGATTGAAGAACTATTATCGCTTTTTCATTTGATATTTTTCTGCGAAACATTGGGTACTAAATTGGATTTAGAAATAACAATTGGTTTAGAGACAAATGGAGAATTAAATTTTTCACACAGTGAAAATTTTATACGTACCGATGCAATGGCTATCAATTCTTACATATTAAATTGGGACGAACATTTTTTTACTATAAACCTTAAAGACACAGATAATACTTCGCTCGATAAATTATTAGAAAGCATCATTGAAGCGTTTCCCACTAAATCAAAAATGGGAAATCCTTTTCTACAACTAGATATGATTAGCCAAGCATTAGTTTACGACGACATTAGAAAACAACTTTCGTAAAATTTATTAGTGGTCAAGAAATGATAAAATATTGTGAGTTTGAATTAGTTTAGCTATAGACCAGTTGTGGTTGTCTTTCAATCTTGGGGGAGAGAATAGCCGCATAAGATTTGAAAAATGGATATTGATAATCTTATCGCAGTCATTATTGCTTAATCTGACCTTGAAAGCGGGTAAAATATCGATTGTCATATTAAGATTTATCAGTTTTTACACTTCATGTAATATTTTATGAAGCTTCGGTTGAGGCGTAGCATATAAAAACCTGCCAAGTTGGCTCGTATTTTACCTTCTAAAAATTGGCATAAGAATAGATGGCAAGGTGTATAAGCTTATAAATCAATCTTATGGCTAAAACTCTCGACCAAGGATTTGCAACGTTTTTATCATGGTTAGAACCGCTATCTACTGAACATAACAAAGCAGCGAGTCATAAAGATTCAGTCTACTCATGTCTGTACAACAACTTTGAATGCACACGGTTATTTGAAACAGGTTCTTTCGGAAATGGCACTGGCATCCGACATTACAGTGATACCGACTATTTTGCCAGCATTCCTAATGGGCAGTTATACTCCAGTTCATCCTACACATTAACAAAGGTCAAAGAGGCGCTACAAACAACTTTTTGGCAAACCAGTGGGATAAAAGTAAACTCACCCGCTGTTGAGATTCCTTTTGGCACATATGCGTCGGAGTCGTTAGAGGTTACGCCATGTAGTTTTAAAGGAGTGATTGAAACTAATGATGGGAATCATCAAGCCTATAATATTGCTGATGGCAGTGGCAGTTGGATGTTATCCAGCCCCGGAGCACATAATGCTTATGTTCGCAAACAGGACCAGAGACTGGGAGGCAAGCTCAAGCCTTTAATTCGTCTTATCAAAGCATGGAAGTACTATAACAATGTACCAATCAGTTCATTTTACCTTGAGTTACGTGTCACAAAATATGCGGAATCGGAAACCGATATTGTTTATGACATAGACATTAAGCGAATAATGAAGCAACTGGACACCTGTACGCTTGCCAGCATTCAAGACCCCATGGGTGTTTCAGGTTTAATACCTGCCTGTAGCACAGATGCTAAAAAGACAGAAACTTTATCAAAGCTTTCTACCGGCCTGGCTCGGGCAGAAAAAGCAGTTGAATCAAGGACAGCCGATCTTGATAAGTGTTTTGAATGGTGGCAAAAGTTCTTCAATTATGAATTTCCTTCGCGATGAATAGCATACCCAGTGTTCAAAACGAATTACGCCAGCTCGAAAGACTTTCTGCACAACGAGAATTATATTCTTACGCGAAACGACTTTATGGAGTTGAGCTTATCGGAAATATAGTAGTTCCTGTGCTTCTTGCTTGCACCGCTTTGTTCGTACATACCCTTGATGCTATTGCCGCCGCTTACGCGATTTCATTCTTATCAGTTGATACCTTGAGCATAGCTCCTATTATCAATAGGACAAAAAGAAAGGCTGCGACGATACAGGAATTGTTTGACTGCGATGTCTTGCAAATACCTATATCCCCCCTCAAAGTGGCCAAAGATGTAACTGTTGAAGAAGTACTAACCAACTATGACGCGCATAGTAAGATTGCAAGCAATGTAGAAAAAAGTAAAGGATTGGTACCCAGTCAACATTGGTCAAATAAATATTAATGTAGCCAGGCTAATTTGCCAAAGGACCAACTGTTGGTGGGATTCAAAATTGAGAACGCGCTATTGCTCATTTATTAAAGGTTTTTCCATAGCTATACCAATCATAATAATTGGTGTTGGGGTCGTTAAGGATTTAAAGTTTGAAAGCATAATTCTAATCGCCAGCGCACTTGTGCCATTTTTTCAATTTTGTGCAAAAGAGTATAGCGACAACATTGATGCGAGGGAACGATTGGATAAACTTCATGCTTACATTACCAATCTTTGGGATAAAATTATAGATAAGACTATCGAGGAATCTCTCTTGGTCAATCATTCTCGTAGTATTCAAGACGAGTTGTATGAAAATAGGTCAAAAAGTCCGTTAATATTGGACAGTATCTACAAGAAATTCAGGAAAAAAGATGAGACGCTGATGGATAAGACAGCTGAAATACTAATTAAGGAAATTCAAGATGCATCTGTGGTATAGGAAATGCCTTTTTATCTTAACCTTTTCAATGATAGCCTATAGATTGAAGGTTTCCTTTGCCTTTTTCCAATTTTTTTTTAAAATTGGTCTACTAACTGAAGTTTCCCCATTTGAAGACTCGCCCGAAAAATGGCAGAATTTTTCGGGATATTCAGCGTCGCCGTATTTACTCCATGATTTAAACGCTTCATAGCACATAGGTTTCTCCACATTGAATGGAATTTCAACGCGAGTCCTTATGCAATACCCATGCGCAATAGTCGAAGGCTTATTAATTTGGGGTAGTCCTGCATTTATATGGTCGGTCTGTTTAGTATGGTTTTCATTTTCTGTCTTAATTGGCGACTTTATATAAGAAAAATCTTCTGCGTTATGAAGAATGGACTCAATATCTTTCCATGCTTCGTCATAAACGGTCTTATCATTATCATCATTTTTGTCTATTAATATTCCCATCTCCTTATTATTAACCTGCGAAAATTCATATAGGTTCATGGACGTTATAATCATCAACTTTTCATTTAGATAGCATTTTGCATGTAAATTTTTTGAAAAATATAATCTTACATATTTTAGGCCTTGGAGAAATCCCATTTCTGATGGACTTAATTCTTGCTTGCCAAATATTATCCTTACATCAATCTTTTCTCGCTCCTTATCGTTTAATAGCTCCTTCATGCTATCTGACAATTTAAGATATGGACTAATAATATACAACTTCTCCTTAGCGTCCCGTATCAATGAGTCTAACGTTGATGAAATTGACGATGTTCTTAAATATTTGGACATAGGTACATTTTAAGATGATTATGGTATTTCAAATTAAGAAACTTCTCTTAAAAAATGAGATTAGAATAAATGATTTCCATGGGGATAAATAGTATCACAAGATGTAAACGAACAATTCCGGAATGTGACAGGTCTTCCTTAGGTTAGCTATATGGAACAATTCGTAGCATATTTCAGGGTCAGCACATCTCGTCAAGGTTTATCAGGATTAGGTTTAGAAGCGCAGAGAAATTCCGTTATATCATTCTTGAACAATCGTCCATTGCTTGCAGAGTTTACAGATGTGGAAACTGGCAAAAGTGATAATCGTCCACAACTACTGAAAGCTATTGACCTAGCTAAACAAACAAATTCGACACTTGTAATTGCCAAACTGGATAGGCTCTCTCGCAATCTTACGTTTATATCAACAATGATGGACGCAAAAACTAAATTTGTATGTTGTGATATGCCCGACGCTAACGAACTAACCATTAGCATTTTTGGAGCACTCGCGCAATGGGAGCGTCAGCGTATTTCTGATAGAACCCGTTCTGCACTACAAGCATTAAAGACTAGAGGTAAGAAACTTGGTAGTCCAAACAACTTTACAGAAGAAGTAAGGAAGATGGGACCGGAAAAGAACAAATTGATAGCTGATAACAACCCTAACAATCAAAAAGCAAAGAAAGTCATAAACCTTCTCCATAAGAATGGAAAATCATTACGAGAAATTGCAATAGAGTTGAATGAGGCTGGATTTAGAACTTCAAGGGGTAATGAATTTCAAGCAGAACAGGTACGACGACTTATAAATACTGAACAGGACAAATAAAAAGAAAGTATCTCCGGCTATTTTAAAACTAACAACGTAAAGTATAGGACGATAACGAGCTATAAAAAATTTGCACATTTAACGAAAATCATCAAATCACTTTTCAGAACACTTAGCTACATTTAGCTGGCGGAGAGCTGTTTAACTGAACGATTCCGCCCCAAGGAGTTTACGTGAACCTGTAAGTTCGACTATTATTATCCAACAGCTTAATTCTATCAAATGCCTCTGCTCGGGTCATAGTTCCACTATTTGTGAGATAGCAAAAGATATTGGCAAATTCGTTAACGATATTTGTCGCAAAAATACCAGTGTCATCCGTTCCAACGACGATTGGTGGCAATGGGATATGCTCATCGGCCCATTTAAACCAATTCCAAAGTTGGTAGGTAGAATAGTCTTCGTGGTGGCCAATCCTAACATTGCTCGTTGGCAATGTCTCTATGATTACCTTCTTTACTGACATATATCGCAATAATTCTTTTTGCAATAGTTCAAGTTCAGCAGAAGAGAAAATTTCTTCCGAATTTATCGTAATGATCTTTTCGTAGCTGCTCCGGTTAATTTTTAAATGATAGTTGAATATTGCTTGATAAATACGGCCGCCTCGTGAGTAGCCTGTTGATTGTATTTGATTCCATTCAACTTCGTCCCACACGCTGGTCAACTCTGCGTCAGCTTTGCTGCTCTTAAAAAAAATAATAGGGCAGAATTTACGGCTCAACCAAGCAGATTCAAGTTCCTGGGGGGTATAGTTGTCATTGTAGACTTCTTCGCAATATTTTTTTATCGCAATTGTCAGTTCGGCAATTTTCTCTTTTAGTTTTAGGTCAATGGATGACGAACATAAATGGAAACAAAAAATGAGGTTATCTAGCCATTCACCTTGACGAATTAGAATCTCACGTCCAAGCGCTTTAATCCATAGATCCGTTGAAAGACCAACTGCAGTAGCATGACCAATACGATCATTGGCACCTAATTCATTAAAACTGATTGCTTCGAAAATGGCTCTCATTCCGCTAATTAAATGAAAGAAATCTTCACCTGCATGAAATGTAAAATGCTGAAAGTTTTTACGACGAAGCATGCGAAAAGATGGGGCAAATACTTCTGGTGGCGTATCGAACTCACTAGCTGCTGCGTCTATACCTACAATGGCTCGACAACACTGGGGTTTATTTTTTTTCAAATAGGCCAACACTTCCGCCTTTTTCCAGACTAATAATCTCAAATCGAAGTATCTAACAAAATCATCGATTCGTTGTTCTTTTTTCTTAATAAAATGAGCGGTCAGACGAAGTTCCGGCAAACGTAACAAAGGATATGATAAACGAATTCCGGACTTAAGATGTGCCCATCCGCTATTGATTGTATTTAAGAGAGAGAGAGTATCCTTTTCATTGTCTTTTGGAGAAAACCGTCCTTCTAAAAAAGCTAAATTCCGCATTTCATTTCCATGCAATTGGAAGAAACGGTTCCGATATTGCTTTTCGCTTGTTTCTCTCAAGCCGTTAAGCGTATGTTTTTGAAACTGTTCAAAACCATATTGGTGAATCTGCTGGACCAATAGTCGGTTACATAACCCCAAAATCAGTAAGTAGAAATGAAAAAGACTAGCGATAACTTCTCTCGGCTCATCTTTCAGATATTTAAAGATAATTAAGTACATCGTCGATTCAGCCATAATTGCATTCCCTTCTGAACCATTTTCATCAATCAATACTGCAAAGGGATTAGTGTAGGTTGCGAAAATATCGACGGTCTCAAAATTATTGATGAGAGTTTGCAAAATCACATTTGCAGAACGACCAGGTAACCTCTTTTTGGAAATAATAAAGTCAAATAAGAGAGTTCTAATTTTTCGAGCGATTAAAAGTAATTGGTAATACCTATATGGTTCCAGCAAATGTGATTCCTGCTCAAATTGTTCTTTTACTTTCAGGTTTTTATAGCCTTCTGTAAGTTCATGGTATATTTTTTTGGGCATTGCTAGGTGATCCTGCCAGGTAAAGTCAGTTTCAGTTGCGCCGTTTAGATGCATATGAATATCGTGAAATCCACCTTCTGAAACAACGTACCTTTCAATTTCGGGAATAAAAGGATAGGGTAATGCTGTGTATTTAAAGTTTGGAAGAAGTAACGTCGACTTATAGCTAATAAGAGTTAACGGGTTAAAATCTGCTAACGGCTTTTGTTGATGAAGGAATGCACATTGCAAAAGTAGCGGTGGAACAAAAGTAATCAATTGCTGCCACTCATTTTGCTTCGCTGAACGTACATGAATACGTTCAGCTCTCATTTCTAGGTGGGTTGTAGCCAACCAGCTGACACCTATCGTTATTAGCTCAGGTAAGCTTCGAATGTTTTCAAAATCTTGTTCGTGCTGAAGCCGATAATAGTGATCTGGCACTTTTTTATTGATGCCTCTTTCACATAAAAAAAGTCTTCTAGAAACATCCTTTACAGTACTGGTCCGACCTATTCTATACCAAGCCAGCGATTCAGTATCGCTCAGCAAATGCCTTAGCATAGAGGGTTTTACCATGAAATTTTACGTTTTTTAAGGTAATTACGAAAATCCCTTAGTTGGCTAGCATCAACATCATTGCCAAAAATATTACGTAGGTTATCGAGGATATACTTATTCTTCCCAATTGTTGAACCTCGCGGTAAAGCGTCAAAAAATGAAAACGGAATACCATCGCTTTGCAATCGCATAGCGATCTCTTCATAATTGGCATTGGAACTAATATCGCTCTCAGGAAGATTTCCCTTTTTTATAGATACTTCACAGAGGCCACGGTAAACCGACAGTTCGAAAATATTTCCTGGGAATGGCCTATGCATATTCATCTGTAGCCGTTCTATAATGTAAGGATCCAAATAAACTAGAAATAACGGACAGGAAAATAACCAGCGACTAAATTTGAGCTCTTTCCTTGAACCTTCCCGTCGTTCTATGTGTCTTAAATTATCTAGAAATATGCGTGGACTGGTATTTACATTGTTCAAATTGATACCACGATAGAGCTTTTCAGTACTTTCTTTTGATTCTTCAATTAACACAGCGTTTAAAAAAGCTACAATTTGCAAGCTGAATAACTCACCGAGATTGCCTTGCACCTCACCATGTTCAATATTTAAAAGTGCGAAAAAAAATCGAGTGGATATTTTGCCTAATAAATGTGGGGAGAGAACTATATCTTTATAATCTTTTGCCCATTCTCTCATTAAAACTTCCATTAAATGCATTGAATTTCCAGAATGATACCGTTCTTCAGCGCGTTCATCAATAGAAAATGACTCACCCCTGTTGTTAGAACCTGCCACAAAATCGGGCATAGGATAGGTCCTGAGTTGAGAAAAATCATATAAGCCCTGTTCTATATCAATATTTTTACGCAACAGTTCACCAATGGTCCCAAGAAGGCTATAAAAGGAATAAATTAAAAGTCCCGATTGTTTCCTGGTAGATTGACAGATGCTTAAGGGAATATAGGCAATATGTTTATGAGGCAAACGTTCAAAAGCAATATCAATTCGGTTGGACATCTTTTCTCGCCCTTGTTTGGCAATTGCGTTTAGTGTATAAAGCACGATGGTCCCGCCCCATGTGCTTTCCGAGATATTACTGATATTTAGAGCGGCACGCGTATAGGCATTCATCAGTCCTACTGCGTCTCGTAAAACCTTATCTTGTAAAAGCCCAGCATGGTTAGCTAAACCTATAAGAGAAGGGCCGGGGGCATTCAAGTTTTCTTCTTGGACGTAAAATGCCGTTTGTAGGTTTCTAGTATATCCGAGCTTAATGAAATAGTCAAATATTAGAAATGGGTCAGATCTCATTTTTTCAGACGATAAGAAGCTCAAAGCTGTCAGGCAAGCATTTTGAGAATGATTCTGTAATGTGGGCTGTAATTGGTAACCCTCTTCCAAAATATCAACCTTCAATAATAACTTCAGAATGACGGTATTTAGGAATTTTGAACTGCTATAGATCAAGTTAACATCTATACTATTTTCATAGAGATCATTCAAAAATGCATCGGCTAAGTGGAAATTATTGAACGGCAATCGATTGCTGTCATCCAGCGAGGCCATAAACTGAATCTGGGTCCTAACTGGCAGACCAAGAAGAAAATTTCTATAAATTTCAGCTTGCCCCTTATTAAAAACCCCAAAACGTGATAATATACCTCCATAATAATCTTGTATTTCAGTAAGTTCTCCATCGGCGCTTCTTATCAAAATATCGAACCTCTCTGTGTAGTTAGGTAATTTCTCATTTAGGGGTACTAGGTTGACACGTCGATTCAATTTCATGACTTTTTGGAGGTATTGAGCCTCCATCTCAATTACCATTTCGTTGAATTCTTGCATTTTTCCTAAATGTTGACCTTCATTAATAACGAGTGCTTTCCCGAAATTTTTCCATTGCTGCTTACGAATAGCTTTAGAATAAAGTCGAATGTCACCGCTCATTAATGTCACTATTTTGGGAGTTGTAAAATATTTACGAATTGTTTCCAGAACACGCCAGCCCTTCCTGAAATCAATATCAATATCATCAAATGTTATCAAAAAGGCTTTTCTATTTAAAATATCAAGTGCCATCTTGATTAGTGAATGGAAATTATTCTCCAGCTCTCTTGCGGAGCGTACTGCTGTCAGCCCGTTATGCATAATAAATTCAGCGTCTTGCCAGTTATTTTCTGTCATTTCACCGCCAACACCGTCAAGTAAAGGCAAACCATGCGCAAGACGCTGGACATGATCCTGCCAGTCCTTTTTCTTAAAATTATTATTGCTGATTGGGTTAACTTCCTCATCCTCAAGTGCTTTTTCCACTTTTTCTTTTATACGAGATATAATATCCAGGAAGATGTGACCTTTTTCTTCAATTAGGGTAGGGTCAATAATATCTATTACGCAAATATCGGGTCGATTCTCTCTGTATCTTTTCAAAATGCTCATCAAAAAGGTCGTTTTGCCACTTCCTCTTGTTCCGAGCACAGTGATTGCCTCATGTAGGCGTTCCCCGCGTGAAACTTCTTCACGATTAAATTCGCTGTTAATCCAACCTTCTACAGTATTAAATTCCATTTGATGAATCAAATTGCCAGTTAGTTCTTTGGCATTATTACTGTTGTGTAGATCTATTATTATCTGTTCAGGCATATGGAAACATTATGAATTAAGGCTAATATAATACAGTATGGGTGAAAAACACCTAAATTAAGATAGCATTATTACTGTTTCGATGAACTAAATCTACGTCGTGTCGAAAGACAAATTCAATATAACTGCAATTTGCCACCTTTTGAGATTACGGAAAAGATATTATAAGTTAACTTGTTAATCACTATTTTGATGAGAAATTATCTAGCCGGCGGAAAGGTGGCGGTTTACTGTGTATAACTTTGAATAAGAGCAAACATAAATTGGAAGCAAGTAGTAAAAAAGGAAAATCATTCCAACAGATTATTGCAGTTTGCTTGTAAGGAAACGAGAGAAGAAATAAAAAAACTAAAAAAATCTTTTTCCATTTTACTGATTAACTATTCTACTTACGTGCATATAAAATGGGAACATCGAATATATATGTTTTCGAAATTCTTATACTTACTATGTAAGAAAGTAACATTAAACTACCCTACCCCGGTTACAAAATGTTCTTTCATGGCAAGGAAATTTTTTTCGATGACCTTTCTTTGCACATATTCTTTTCAGGCAGTTGACTTAAGTAAATTGAGCAATTTATCAAAGCATTATTATGAAGCTATGATAAGCAAAACTCTATATATTTC
>JABDAB010000053.1 GCA_013289415.1 Gammaproteobacteria bacterium | reverse complement strand
TTTATTTTGGAATTCAGGCGTTCATTTAACCCGGAATCGATTAACCTATCAGACCCTTGATGATCAACGATAACGGCAATAGCCTCATCCATTTGTTCCACAGGTTTTTGCAATTCTGACTGGATCACCTCAACCGGTTTGAAAGTAATGATAGGAGCAGGACTGCCAGAATATGTTTCCTTATCTGTTTTAGACGTATTGTCAAAAAATGCATTTAAACTAGTATTGAATTGTTCTTGAGCCGTCTCAAATTTTTCTTCTGCCTGTTCTATCTCTTGTGAAATAGCCTGTGATATTTCAACGTTCGAAACCGCCATGAGGACCTCTGGTGAGGTTACGGTCTTGATTGTAGGTTCAGGAGCAACAACCTGTATTGTCGATTTGGAGAAATTTGCGCGTTTTTCCAGCTTGGTGTTTAACGTGTTTATTTGTTCTTCAGTCATATAGGATCGGAGATGCTCCAGATTTTTAAATGGCTTGAACTCAATGTTTCTGTCAATGGCATCTTTCCAGCGTGCTTTTCCTTCGTCGGATAGATACATAAGTACACCCGTTAAGGAACTAGTGTCAGGTAGTTTTGATGGGTCTTCAGGAATATAATTGATTATGTGTGGAATAAACACATCACTAAGATAAGAGCAAGGTTTATTTTCCAACCCTAGAACCAGATTAATACTCTCTTCAGTCAGTAATTCTTGATCACTGATCGGCGTTTTATGAGGACGAGCTTTTGCATCATTAAGCATGTAGGAAAAAAAATTTTTATTCGTTGGCTTTTCTATCAGTGCTTTGAGATTATCAAGATTAGGTTCTTTTTCTAATTTTTCACAAAACTTCTTCCCTGCGTTACCAAAATTTTGCTTAATGTAATTAAGTGGGCTGTTTACAGGTATCTCTCCCATATAGATATGAAAGAGATGGGATGACCAAGCTGCGTCAATAGCTACATTACCGTTATAGGGCTCTTGAAGACTTTGTGTCACAGCCTCTCTATAAACAGCGCTGCCGTAACCTTTACCAGTCCCTTGGTCAGCGCGCATCCTTTCTATAGAAATGCAGGGTTCGCTACTATAGTCGAACCTGTTCTCGTTATTAATCCACATAGGTTTTTTTCTGAATACGCTGCTTGTAATGGTGTGCGCCCCAGTTGCAAGTAAGTTTTGATGTTTTATTTTGTCAAATGGTGTTTCGTTTGATGTTTCGTTGCCTTGAAGCTCGGAGATGTTTTTCATTTTTGATCCTGGCTCTTAGGTGTTTTGTGTCATATTTTAACTGTAGTATAGGAATTTCGGTTGTGCAAACAGACCGCCCTAACATTAGAAGCTGTTGACATTACCCAACGGTCTCATTTTTGGGGTCCACTTCTGTGTGGAGTTAGATACTGATTCACCACATCAAAACAACCTTGACCTACCGCCATTCCCACGGCAGTTCGTGCGGTTCCTGATCCGATTTTCAATCGATTATAAAAAAAATGCGCGCGTCCCAAAACGCTTTTTGCTTCACTTTTTGATTCGTGACACAGTGCCACTAGTGTTTTCACAATACTAGGCTCGGCCTCTCCAAGGGGAGTGGAAAATTGTTTGACGCGTGCATAATTAATGGGCGAAGACAGCACGGTTGCTCCTGCCGCAGCTAATAAATTACAGGTAAATTGGATGGGAGCTGGATCAAACGGTAGTCTGTTAAATAGTTCCAAGTCAGACAGTAAGCTACGAGTAAACTCATAGAAGCATCCATACAATCCATCTCGTATAACCGTCGCACGCATACCAATGATAAACGGTTTATAGCCCCCTTGCTTCCACATGATTTGAGTACTTTGCGAAAAAGAAGAATGCGAACCCCAGCTATAATATTTAGCTGCAGAAATAGGATTGGTTATAATGCCACAGAAACTCCCGGCCAGTAATCCCGTACTGAATTGAGCAACACTGTCGCGATTGGGAAATGGGTGTGGTAACGCGCGATAGATAGCCTCCTTGATTTCCTTTTGCATAAAAAAATACAGACCACTGCTTAGAGTGCGCTGAATAACGGCTTGGGTGACACCGCGATACGGTGTAGTAAAATTGGCACGATCTAAAAAGGGGCGATCGTGTTTTACTGAAGTGTATAACGCACGATCCCATGGATGGAATAAAACCGCAGTAGAACCACCAGCAATAGCTCCACTAGCCAAGTTCATTTGCAAACGTTTCCATGAGGGGATTGACTCGGGAGTACTCGATTTTTCTTGAATCATAACCATTTGATTTGAACCAAATAATAACTATAACTGATCTATTATCATGTCCTTAAAAAGATTGCTAGCAGGATTTGAAAACAGCATGATAAGGAGGCAGTGAAAGCGATCAAATAATACGTACTTCATTACAGCAAGAGCTCAGACTGACTAAAATCACTCTGGTTTTTGCAAAACAGGGAGCTGTGCCCAAAACAACCAGTTGAAAATTACAGCGAAAAAAATGTCACCCTGACTGGGTGTCCGGTACAATCCTCTACCACAGCATTAATCGCGGTAGTTTTGAGTTAAATGAATATGGAGCACGCGGGCAGTAGCTCTGTGTAGCTCAGGGGCACCCATTGTAACTTCCTAGGTACGTCATTTACTGGTTGAAACGCCAAGAGATAATTTGTCAAAAGGGATGTAATATTGTATCCTTCCGATATATACTGCCCGTGCGAAGTATAGTAGGGTAAATTATTCAACAAAAAGGGTTTTCAATGGCAGTTCATGGTACTTCACTTGATTTTGATGGTTGTATTTTTAATCAGGCTTATATGGGCGGCGGTACCGGCACCTATAGAGATGTCATCCGAAG
Organism: Gammaproteobacteria bacterium; assembly: GCA_013289415.1. Classification (GTDB taxonomy): domain Bacteria; phylum Pseudomonadota; class Gammaproteobacteria; order Legionellales; family Legionellaceae; genus DDPF01. Next base: position 7,818 of record JABDAB010000053.1, on the reverse strand, counting down.
CAATAAAGTTTTTTTAGATAGACTTAAAAAAGAAAATGATTTATTTACAAAAAATTATACATTTGTCGGTTCAAGTCGGCAATCATACAGCTTTGATCTAGGATGCGCTACCCATAATAGTAATGGCTCTTGTTTCCCTGCTATAAAAATAATAAGCGATTATTTGCATACGACGCTAGATCCTATTCTTCTTGCTGATATCTTTGGCAATTTGAAGTTTGGAACGTCATATGAACGTGCAATGGATAGCACGTATATAGGCGAGCATGCGGAGCCTATGTTTGATCCTAGTAAGGTGATTTTAATTTATGCACAAATACACAGGTTAGCGAACATTCATCCTGATGAAGAAATCATATTCGATTTTTATGATGATTACGGCCCTATACTGGATTCTTTAAAAGCATTTTATGAGCGTGCGCCACATTTAATGCCTGCTAATGTAACTTTTCGCCTACATCGCTATGTCGATGGGGTCTGTACGCCACAAGGCGAGATAAAAGGCACGGGCTTCATTGATGAACATTTTACAGAAACGGTTAAAGATATGATTAATATATCCGAGTCATCAAAGATTAAAGCCTATAATGCAGGAACGTGGTATGGACCTCCTACATCCCGTGGGGAGGCCAATGTTGCTAAGTGGGTTAATCTTGACCTATTGCAGACCAGAAAAGCACTTCACAAGCACTCGGATCTTGCTCATTCAAGTGAGAGCATAACTAAAGTTGATGAGACAAAAAGTGCTGATTTCATGGATGAAAGTTACAAAAAAATATTGGGAAATTTAGCTCATATAACCGTAACCAAAAGGAGTGGTGGCGTAGATGAAGTAGTTCATGTTGCTGATGATACTAGCTCTGTACTCATGCAGAATGAAAAAACGCTTTCTGAAGTGGACGCTACTAACTGCGAGTCGGTTCTGTCGCAAAAACTTTTTTAAACGACTGTCGCACGGGGTTAGGGGGCACCCATTAAGATGAACAGGTATCCCTTCACCACGATCTATTTTAAATAGAATGCTCTGAAGAAATCACAGGGATTTGGTTTCTGATTTCATATAATTTTTCTAAATCAATATTTGCATAAATAACACTTGGGTTTAGATTGGGTGCTTCATCCATCACATCCCCCCATGGACCAACAATCATCGTATGCCCATAAGTCTTCCTACCATTAATATGTGTTCCACCTTGGCAAGCCCCAACAACATAACAAAAAGTATCAATCGCGCGACATCTTGCGAGTAATGCCCAATGTGCTTCACCCGTTTTTACGGTAAACGCAGAAGGAACAGTAATAATTTCAGCACCTTGAGCGCTGAGTTGCGTAAAATGTTCAGGAAAGCGCAGGTCGAAACAAACAGCTAACCCTAATTTACCTACGGGTGTTTCAACAACAACGACATCTTCTCCTGCTTCTGTTGTATCAGACTCTCGATATACTTCACTCTCTGAAAGTGTTACATCGAATAAGTATCGTTTATCATATCTTGCAACTTGATGCCCATGATTATCAAACACTATGGATGCTGCACGAACTTTATTAGGATGCTGGCAAGCGATAGGAATAGTACCAGCCACAATCCAAATATCATGCTGTATCGCAAGTGTAGACAGAAAATCCTGGATTTTTCCAGCTCCAGCTGTTTCTTTAATTTTAACTTTCTCAGCGCTATCACATCCAAGCAAAACAAACATTTCTGGCAATACAGCTAACTCAGCACCTTGTGCTGATGCTTGTGCGATGAGCGTGGCAGCAGTAGTTAAATTTTCTTCTAAATTGCTTGTTGAGCACATTTGAATCGCAGCAACTTTATTCATTATTTATACCTTAAAAAAGACACTATTCATTTTCTCAGAACACCCACTTTTGAGGGTTCTTTCACAGGATCCCTATCAGGTACGTTTAATAATGCATCCATTTCATCGTCTGTTAGATATTGAATCATAGGGTATTCATGTTTTTTGATGATCTAGGTGATGTTAACAATAACCATGAAAACATAAACGCAATACAACATGCAAGTTCGGGTTATCTCGACTGGTAGATAATAAGGCCCACCTGGATAAAAATCTACGGGATCTGATGGATCTGATGGATCGGATGAGACGCATGGCATACATTCCGGGGGTAGTACGACAAGTACTTATCCCAAAAGAAGGTAAGTCAGGAGCCACACGTCTTGCTAAAGAAGCATTTGATGAAATTGTTAAACGTGGCGATGCAACTGCAATAACGTTAGACATTAAAGGTTTTTTTGAGTCTCTTGAGCAAGCATTTTTATACAAAAAATGGTGTCAGATACTTGGAAATGAGAAATTACCTAAAGATCACCAGCTAATTTTTAAATCTTAATTTTTGCCAAATTTAAAACCAATAAATCAAGATACCCACATTAGATTCACGACATTAACTGCTGCATCACTGAGGATTCATCTCTATGTTATCCATAAAATGATTGATGATTTATATGCCATTCAAAAAGTACCGGCTTCCTGGCAGGCATTAGACACGACCCCGTCAGCGGTGTGATTGTTAATTGTGTCTCTAGTATTTATGGTTTTATTGCATTGAAATAATAATGATTGAAATTTTGTACCAAAAAAATAACATACATTAATTTATTATTCCAAAAACCCCTGTTTTAATGCCATATTAGCAAACACATGCTGTTCATTTTTTGCTATACTTTTCCTACGTTAAATTAAATGCTTGAAGGGGAGAAATGGAACCATTTTTAGTGAAACGTCTTAGTAGCTCTGGGTGGTTTTCGCTTAAATAGCATTACTTACCGTCCCCCCCCAGAGACAAGAATAATTAGGTGGGTAATGCGAATAATCAGTTTATTTAATTTTTATATTTGGAGAGTATTATGAAATTTTTTAATGTAAATAAAGCAAAACAAGTCATAGGAAACATAGCAAATAACGCAAAGGTCGGTTTGGTTGTTAGCACGCCATTTGCACTGGTTTACAGCATATATAAAGATGCCCAAAAAACGAATGAGATATTTGAAAAATACGGGATAAATAGCAAAAATCCGAATTGTCGCTATCGTTATGATCATGAAGAAATCACCTGTAGGGGGGTTACTGGAAATATTAACGGAAGAATAGTCGATAAAGAGACGGGTGAAATTGTTGCACGTTGCCCTTAAGCTCAGTCCTTCTAAATGGGCGATGTGATCGTCCATTTTTTATCTTATAAAAAATAATTTTGAGGATCATGATGCCTATTTCACGCAGAACCGCTTGGTTTATTTGGATGATTGCATCCGTATTTTATGCTTATCAATATGTTCTAAGAGTCATGCCAGGAATTATGTTGAATGATATTTCGCGACAATTCCATATAGATGCCACAGTATTTGGACAATTTTCAGGGGTTTATTATATTGGCTATTCTCTGATGCATTTGCCTGTAGGTATTATGCTCGACCGTTTTGGCCCTAAAAAGATCATGCCATTGTGTGTGTTATTGACTGCTATGGGACTGCTGCCTATCATTTTTGCTGATGTATGGGGCTCTGATTTTTTACAACAAGTTTATGGTTTTCAGGCATCCACAGCACATTATTTGCCGTCGATGATTTTTATAGGGATGTGTTTTGGAGGACCTATTTTAAGCGTGGTCGCTGAAAAAACAGGGTATTATTTCGGTACGATAATTGTTGCTGGAACGATAATGGCAGTAACATTTATAGCTCTTGTTACAGGCGTACTGACGGTAACGACCATAACAATAAGCTTTATATTGGTAGGAATTTGTTGCGCCTATCAGATTTTAGCCATTTATAAAGCATCAACATATGTGAGGGAAAATCTTTCTGGTCTTACAACGGCCTTGGCCAATATGATTATCATGAGCTTTGGATATGCATTTCATACGGTGATTGGTGTCATCATAAATGGTTATGGTGGAACACACGTGTCGCGTGCCTTTGTGTATGGAATTGGAATTATTCCAGTGACAATATTAATCGGGGTTATAGGCTTTATTTATCTGGCGTATTACGATAAAGAGCATGTGTAGAACTATTCAAGCCCATGCAGTCTGGTGATTATAAGTGACTAATTGGTAAAGCCGTTTTATCAACAATGCGCTGTAAAACAAAACTTGACTGCACTTGATGTACACCATCAATTACTGTTAATTTTTTTAATAAAAAAGATTGGTATTCATCTAAATTAGTGACCACTACTTTTAAGAGATAATCTGCAGACTGCCCGGCTATAAGATAGCATTGAATGACCTCAGGTATGGCCGCCACAGCCATTTCAAAATGGGTCATTTTTTTTGCGTCATGACTATTTAGCCCTACGGATACCATGATAGTTAACTGCAGTCCAATTTTAATTGGATCAAGCAATGCTACATATTGACTAATATAGCCATCCTCTTCTAGTTGTTTAACGCGACGTAAGCATGGTGAAGGTGATAGGGCCACTTGTTCTGCTAATTCCTGATTGCTGACACGACCATCTGTTTGCAATATCTCTAAAATTTTTCTATCAATTCGATCCATGTGGGCTCCTTGCTGAGAATGATTGGTGTGGTGAAATAAAATTCTTATTGATATGAATTATTTGACATATTATGTCTTTAATTGTGAACTATCAAGCAATAATAGAAACCATATTTGATGCCAGATTTTTCATCACTACGGGGCTTTAGTAGTTAGAAAAAGCATGAGTCTGACCATCAGCTTCAACCGAAAAATAATCACTCATAAACAAAATTTAATTGGTTGTTCGCAAATCAGCGTAGTTCATTAAATCAAGCTGATTGAGAAGCGGGGTGATAAGGGCTTCATGAGCTTCAAACCAGAGCACATCTCGCCGGAATGGACAAAAGCCATTACCCATATCAGCTTGATAAGGATCGCCTTCTTTAATTTGTCCTATCGCGGTAAATGATTGTAATTTGTCTTTTCCTCCAAACGTTACGGTTGGTGAATAGTAGACAACCCAATCATTGGGCTTCATGCGCCGTAATGGAGCTCCTTTGCCATGGCAAACTTGCATGAAGCCTGATAATCGACCTTTTTGGACATGCTCAGCAGACGCAACAGCGATCCACTTTGGCATTATGATTTACCAAGTGAGACCACTCGTAATCGATTGCCATCGGGATCAAGTGCTACAAAAGTATAACCATAAGGCACGACGGTTGGAGGAAACGCCATGTTGATGTTTTTTTCTTGCCATTCTGCAAATAATGCATCAACTTTTTTGTTATTATCGAGTGTGAAGGCTAATTCACCACTACCGTTTTTATTATCAGTGGGAGGCTCAACCGCATGTTTAGCCTTCAAACCTAAACCCATTCCATTTGATAATGTGAATGTATGGAATGTCGGTGAGGCTTCTTCTGGCTTTATCCCAAGTAAATCTTGATAAAATTTGCTGCTTATCACAAGATTATCAACGTAGAGTACAATAGTGGTTGGTTCGAGTATCATGTTTTCCCCTTTAAGTGGTGTGATATTATCGAACGTAGTTTACTAGCATAGACTGACAGTTTTTGTCAGTAGTGAGTGTCTATTTATTGCTCAGGAATATTGTGAAGTTCACGCCATTTTTTTAGCAGAGTTTGACGACGTTTGGGGTAGCGTGTTTCTAGTTGTGTTAATTTAGCAATTCTATCTGTTCGAAAATGGCGAAATTCAAGGCGCAGCTCACACCAAGAGACAACAACATGTACCTCTTCAAAAAAGCTAAGTGCTAGCGGCCAGATAAGGCGTTGAGACTCACCACCCTTGACATCAACATAAGTTATTTGAAGTTTATACTCTCTACGAATAGCATGACGGATTAAGGCCTCTTTCTCGTCATCATTTTCTATTGCAGTTTTCACAGGGCCAATGAGTAAACCCGAAAACTCTAGTTGATGTTTAATATCTTCTGGAAGGACGGCTGATATTTTAGCTAAGACATTTGTTGCAGCAAGCCGTAATTTCTTATCTGTTCTGCGCGCTACCCAGCGTGAACCAAGAACCAAAGCCTCAATCTCTTCTTCAGAAAACATCAGCGGGGGCAACATAAATCCTGGGCGTAACACATATCCAAGACCCGGCTCACCCTCGATTGATGCTCCTTGTGCTTGTAAGGTTGCGATGTCGCGATAAAGTGTACGTAAGCTTACATCAAGTTCGTCAGCTAATTTTTTCCCTGTGACGGGGTAGCGATGTCGCCTAAGTATTTGGATGAGTTCGAAAAGTCGTTGTGTTCTAGACAAAGTATCGGCCTATTAGTGAGTGTTGACATATTTTGGCAGTATTAAACTGTTTCTTCCCAAGAGGCGGGGCGCTTCAATAGCGCTGAAGCTGCTTCTTTTTTTCTAGTCCTTAGCTGGATATTGATGGTGCGTATCTTATCATAAGGATTAAATTTTGTAAGTCATGGTAGGGGCTGTTGACATTGATGTATTGCCTTGTTTCTTTGTCGTTCCAACCAAAGTCATGTAAATCAGGTGTGCCATTTACTTTGCATGATTTGCGCAGAACCTTTGCCACTATCGCCGATAGCCTTGATCTGCCCGCTTATGCTTTGAAACGCCTGTTAAATCACAAAATGAATAATGATGTAACGGCTGGATATATTATGCGGGATGTTGAGCGTTTGCGTAAACCCATGCAACGAATTACTGATTTTTTGGTTAAGCATATGAAGAAATTAGAGGACAATTATACAGCATAACAATCTAAGGTAGTTTATAATTTGCAAAATATCTCAAAATGAGATAAACTTTAGTTTAGTAAAGGCGATAAAAAATGCACATCATAACAAAAAGAAAAATTATGGAAGCAAAGACATTGCATTCAGCGTGTGCGTCTGCTTTAGACGGGTGGCATAGAATTGTTAAAAATAATGAGTTTAAAGGTTTTGCTGAGCTGAAATCAGTTTTTAATTCTGTCGATAAGGTTGGGAATATGTATGTTTTTGATATTGGTGGCAACAAACTTAGATTAATCGCAAGCATCCATTTTAATCGTCAAAAATTATATATTCGCCATATTTTGACCCATAAAGAATATGATAAAGGCGACTGGAGGAAATGAATATGACCGCTTTAGCGCACAATGATTTTATTTTGGACGCCATTAAACACTGGAGGCATATTTCTCCTGTTGTTCATGAGCCACAAAATGCAGATGATTATGATAAGTTATCCACGCTTCTAGATACACTGCTTGATATAGTGGGAGATGATGAGTCCCATGAATTAATAGGGCTTGTTGATGTGATTAGTCATATGGTTGCTATTTATGATGAGGAACACTATGAGCCATTAGATAAAGGGACCAGTATTGATGCGCTGAAATTTTTGATGGAACAACATGATTTAAAACAAACCGATTTAAAAAATGAGATAGGCAGCCAAGGTGTTGTGTCTGAGGTTTTAAATGGTAAGCGTCAATTGAACGTCACACAAATAAAGAAATTATCTGAGCGTTTTCAAGTGGCTGCAGCTACGTTTATTGATTAAATTGAGCATGAAAAAAATTCTATTATCGAGAAAAGCTAAGTCTCCAACCGTTTGTTGGAGTAATTTCATGAGGTCAGAATTTTCATTAATCTGATGTTCCTGAGCTAAAAACATAAGTCAAAGAGAGTGATTCAGTTAAATTTATTGAGAAGACTACCGGGGAAGTCGCCGGGGAAGTTGAGCCTCGTATTAGTGATGCAAAGAAACAAAGGTTATAGCGCTCATGGCTAAAATCGTGTTTATTTGAGTGACGATGCTATCTTCTTCATTGCTGGTTCTTCCCAGCATATCAATGTCCATGGTTGGTCTTGATTCCAGGGCGTTCCA
>JABDAB010000052.1 GCA_013289415.1 Gammaproteobacteria bacterium | reverse complement strand
AATGCCATTAACTGAATTTATAAATCAGTGAGAGCTCGCCTGCTAGTGTGCTGAATGCATTGGTATAAAGCTGGGTTGTGCCAGCTGTTAATCCTGCTCCAGAACGAGTTTCAGAGGCATAGATATCATAGATTGCGTCGAATCTGAGCGAGAAATTGTCTCGAAGCAGGGTTGTAAATCCTAATCCAGTTTGAAAACCATTTGTGGTGAAGCTGTTATCAATATAACCATATACTCCATTATCAGAAATATTAAACTGTCCATTGGAGTAGCCCAAGATGATGTGACCTGTTGTTTCGGGGGTGAATGCATACTCAGGTAAAACACGTACGCCAATATCATGGCTTTGATTATGATGATAAGTAAAAGGCTCATGGGTAATTGCCGCGTTAAATCCCGTTGCATCGGCGAAAAACTCTAGGCTCAATCCACAGTAGTCACTAATACCATATTCATAACCCAAATAACCGCCGCCAATAATGCCAGACGAACCCAGTTGATGGGTTTCAGGTAGTAAACTGTGTGATTCTTTATCAACCAAGCTTGCGGTGCCTATTTCTCCCGCCAGATAAAACCCGTTTTGAATCAAACGTGTATTCTCATTGCCCATGGTGCCTGCAAATATGGTTGAAGAGAGAAGTCCAATTCCAAACAAATATATTCGAATATTCATCGTAATCCTTGAAGTCATGAAAATACATCCTGCGACAATGCTAACAAAAATATTGCTGACTTCATTTTCATAGAATTTAATCCTTTATTAAAATACTAAACCTCCAGTTTGCACCAGAATTATGGAGCCCGCAAGCTCTGTGGTTCGAACAAAGTGACTACAAACATCTTCAATCCTGGATAGTGAGCTGCCTGCCTCAAGACGAAAGACTACATACTTTGCCTCATTCGAGTTAATGCCGACTCCGCCTCATGCAATATTGTCACGGCATAACTTTCAACTTGATTCAAAGGTGTAAAGAGCCTGAATTTACCCGTTACCCAATAAGACAGACTTAGTGTGGCAATAAAAACCAATGCGTTAGCAATATCTGTCAATACATATCGCCAATCATACGTTTTATCTTTTTCTAAAATTGGCGATGCATTTCTAACCGCATTCTCACAAATTAAAATAAAGCGCTCCGATGCCGCAACTCTCTCTCGCTGACTCAAGGCAGGATTATCCATTTGTTCCGCAAAAGCATCTTTGGCTTCTTGCAATATACGACGTAATTCCGTTGCAGTATTAATTAAAGTATCATCTTGTTGATTAAGATTTTGATTGTTCATCACTGTAATTCTAAAATCCATTTTTGTGATCAATTTATCAAAATTTGTCGATGCATGCTGCCATTTTTTCAGATACCGCTGCCTAGCTGCCATATTTCCTGCGTGTTCGGTGGCTTGTCTTGGCTCTATAAACGCTGGTTGTTGCCTTATAAGCTCTGGTTGTGGCCCTCTAAACTCTCGTTGTAAACGTTCAAGTATTTGACGCGGATAGCCAGCTTGAGCAAACTCTTCCATAAAGGTCAAGCACCGTGCCAGACGCTGCTCAATCTCATTGATTTCTCTATTCAGAGCTGCGCGACGCAACCCATCTTCACAAGTATTTTGTTCCCTTTTTAAACGACTAAGGGCAGTTGACATCTCTTGTTTCTTAATTTTCACCTCTCTCGTTTTCTCACAGACATAACGATAAAAATCAGGTACCAATATTGAATGCAATGACTCAACAGGACATTGTTGCAAATCGTCAAAAGAAAGAAAATTACTCTTTAACGCATCATGGCACATCGCTAAATTTGTGATATCTAACCTTTCTGGCACATCAGCAATATGAGTCAATGCGTCATACAAACGAGCACGGTTGTTTTGATTGGAATAACTTCTTAGTGCGAGAAGTAGCGAGGGGATTCCGACAAAGGTAATTGAGAATATTAAGTACAGGCTGCCTAGAAGAGTATCAGATGCTCGCCAATCCACATTCGGGTAGCCACTTAGTTGTCCATCAAAAATAGTCAACAATTGTGCCGAGCATCGTTGTCGTGCTTGGGTATAACCTAGAGGATATTCTGCAGTATAATCATATGGCATATTTGAACCTTGGTGATAGCAATGTAATTATTATTATACATGAAGGTTTATATTATTTCCATGTGATCCTTTTGTTGCTATCCCGAGAAGATTTAACCCAGCTTGATCACCACGGGTATACCAAAAATATGGTATTTTTTAGGAATAACGGTGTCGGGCTTGATAATCGCAATTAATTTATTTTCTCTTGTTGCCAAGGGGTTTGTTTGTGATTCAGGAATTTTTTCTGCATAACTGGGGGTATTAATGATATGTCCTCGCACGTTTTCATTTCCAGGGAAGATAATATTAACGGCCTTTCCCATATGAATTTTATTTAAAAATTTAGGCTCAATAAAAGCAATAATATTTAAATTTTCTTTGGTTACAATGGTCATCAAGGTTTGACCTGCTGAAACAAACTCGCCCGTGTGAGTAGCAACATGCATGATCGTGCTTGATTTGCGAGCACGCATGGTAAAATATTGCATTTGGTTTTTAACAACGTCAATATTGCTTTCAATCTCGAGTATTTTGCGTTTGTAGTTTACGTCAATTAAGGTTCGACTTTGTAATTGAGAATCTTTGATTTGTTGCGCTAATGTTGCATAACTTCTCTGTGCGGCGACATGATTTCGACGGGCTTCCTCCAGTTGCAATTCAGCCATATTACCTTTTTGCACATATTTTTTAAATCGTTCATACACGGCACTGCTGGATTCAATATCCTGTTTTGTAGCGAGTAATACATTGGTTAACGCCTCCTGATTCTGCTCTCCAAGAGACTCTGTTAATTCAGTTAAGCGCGCTTTTTCATTTTGTAAGTAATCCAGTTTGATTTGAGCTTCTGGAGAAATAAATTGCAAAAGCAGTTGATTTTTTTGTACTTCTTCACCAGCGCTAACGTTCAGACTTTTGATGTATCCGGTGTCGGGGGCACGCAGTGTTATGGTGTCATACGCAACCAAGCCCGAAAAGTGAATTAAAATATATTGTGTAGTTATCGTGTATAGCAAAAATATTAATGGAATGCTTATCAATAAGACAATAAAGTACCAGCGCACTTTCGCAGAAGTCCGCATGATTTTTCCATACTGAACCGGTAAGGCTTCAGGATGATTTTTTTTAAATTGAATACCCATTTGTACGCTCCCTATTTTGATTTACGAATAACCCACCAGGGAGCCATTGTGGTATCTTTGTGTCCTTTAAACAGGATTTCATTCATGATAAAAACAACAGCTATCAATCGCATCATCTGTTGATAAAAAGGATATGCAAATAACCAGCCAATCATGCGTAAATCCTGTTTTGAACGTTCCGACACCAAGAGTAGAAACAGGAAATACTGTAGAAACGAGAGTAGTAAATAATAAACATATATTAGTAAATAAATCCCGATAATCGTTCCAATAGTGTAACTTAAAAATAAAACGATAGTATAAAAAACGACAATAAATGGCAGTGCCAGTTGATAATATAAACCATACCAAATCAAAAAAAACATTTTTGTCTTGTTGACGATCTTTGAGTTAAATTTCTGCCAGTGGCGTCTCACGTAGATATAATATAAATCGCCATCCCAGCGTAAACGTTGTTTAAACAGATTTTTCAGTGTACTGGGGGCTGCGGTCCATGCAATGGCCATTGGTTCATGTACTATTTTCAGGTGAGGATATCGATGGGAGTATGCATGGATGCGCAAGGTTAAATCCAAATCCTCGGCCGTTCCATTAAGCCAGCCCCCAATTTGTTTTAAAAAACTGGTTCTAAATATTCCAAATGCGCCTGAGATATTGTTGGTTACCTGTAATTCTGTCAAACCAAATCGCCCTAACTGTATGCCAATCATGTACTCAATGGTTTGTAGTCGTGTAATCAGCGATGCTTTTATATTCCTGACTCTAACGGCACCCGACACGGCAATTACATTAGAGGTTACAAAATGAGCCGCAGCCTTTGCTATGGTTTGATTGTCAATAGATGTGTCAGCATCGATCATAACCAAGACCACCCCTTTGGCTAGTTTCAATCCAAGATTCATTGAGCTTGCATGCCCACCTCGTGTTTGTTTTGCAATAACCTGAATGGAGCGATGAGGGGTGTTGGGATAAGATTGCGCAATCTGTCGTGCATACAATGTGGTCTGGTGATTTACAGGAGCGTTGTCAACGATGATGAGTGTTTCAATAGACCCGGAATAAATTTGTTCATATATGGATTTGATTGTGTTTGAAATATCTTCTTTTCCCTCATTGTAGGCCGTCACTACAATGGTGATTAAAGGACAGTACGGATGGGTTGACAATGACGGGTCTTGTATTCTTAACCATCCTTTAATGCTATACACAATAGTTATCGCACAATAGGGGAGCTCGAGAATAATCACAAACGGAAAAAATAGAAAAATAAAATGAAGCAATCCTCCATTAATGTACAATGAGGTGAAATAGGAATATATGTCGTAATACATATCAGACATATTCTTTTTCTCGGCTATGTAATTTATCGAACAACATTTTCATGTCTATATTGTCGTCAATAATTTCATTGGATAACATGATGCCAAAACCAATCTCAATTTGTTTCGCACCAGGTTGGTTGGCAAATGTTTTAATTCGCTCGATAACTGCCCTATATCCCTCGACATGTGTCATTGGCAAGAAAAAAAATAACGAATTTTTATCTTGAGTGACCAAATCTCCTTCTCGTAGCAATAGCAATACATCCTCATAGAATTTCACCAACATGTTGTCTGTATTAACGATCCCATGTGAAACAACCAGTTCCTGTTTATTTTTTATTATTAAACTAATCATGCTGAAATGAATATTCGTATGACGACGAGCGAGTCTGATTTGCCAATTAACTGTTGTCATGAACAAATCCAAATCCACATGTTTGTTGAATTCATTGAATGCATGGCCATGTTTTATCTCTTTTTTCTTGGCTAATAATTCACCCTGACTGTCCAGATAATAATCATATACTTTTTTTGTTTCAAGATCGCCCGGATCAGATAATTTTGTACACACCATGCAAAATGCATTAACGTGTAGTTCAAAAAAATCGTGATGGCAATCTATACAACGTTTATCTTCAATGGGTTTGTCATAATCTATACCGACATGACGTAAGCTGGTCTGACAGCGGTTACAAATCAGGTGTTCATGTTTTAAAAATTCAGATTGAGGGCCAATATTTCCACAAGAAAAACAATGTACAAATGACTCTTTGTTTATACGAATAGAGTGACACGCCGGACAAGCATTTTTAAAGTTTAATAAACCGGATTCGCAATGTGGGCAGGTTTGTAGTTCATCTACGACAGGTCCTTGTTTAAGTAATCCTTTTGCGACCATTTCCTGAAGAAATTGCCAGCTATTAACTAGTTCCTGTTGGGGATCAAGTATGTTTAATAATGGGTATTGAAGACCAAAAACAGAGTGGTGATTCAATTGTCCCTTCAGGATGGAATTACCTCGTACATATAAATAACGAACCAGTAATAATTCAACATCATGTCCTGTCTCATTATTATGGGGGACAAGATGGCGCATACGCTCATGAATATTTTTTGCGATAAGAGGAGCTTGGCTGTCAAATGGACCATCAAACCAGGATGCCTGATGATGATTTAATATCCCGAGATAAAACACCGGTAAAAGGGTGTAGTGCGTACGTTGTCTTAATCGTTTTAGCTGTGGAATAAAATTAGAGTTAGACACATCAATCACGACATATGAACAACCTTCTGTAGGCAGTTTTTCTACATCGTCAATATCTAACAGCTCAAAGGATAATGGTTCAGCCTCAAGGTTTGTAGCGAGCATTCCTGCATTGGTAGTATATTTAATCATCTGAAACATCCTGTTAAATTCTAATCAAAGTATATCTTTGGAGTTTGAACAAAGCCACATGCAAAAACACGTTGAGATCATGTTTATTTGGTATTGATAATCATTATCATTTGTTATAAAGTATCATTTTTTTGATGTTACCCACGGAGTCAAATAATGAAAATTGGCAAACGTCTCTATTACCTTGCCCAATGGTTGCTTATGGCGGGCGCTAGTTTGACAATGGGTCTGTTAAGTTTTAGTGGTATCCTAGCCATATGGTCCAGTCTTTCCTTGGCATTTAGTGCATTTATACTGACGGTTGCGTATGAGGGGCAGGTTTATTTAGAAAATATCATACAGTCATTCAAAAAAATATTTAAGTTCAATCACCTTGAACGAAATCTGGCTAAGACGTGTTTGCGTGAGCACGGTTTTCCTTTGGAACCAGAAAAAAACCGGCCTCAATTTTTCAACGATTATGAACGACAACTTCATCTGCTTCATCGATTTGAGGATAAGCGTCTTGATGAGGCGAGTAGTGAGCGCAAGCGTCATGTTGAAAAAACACTCGGCGATATGGAAAAATGGTTTTCGGAGCAATTGTTTTCAGATCAGGAGGGCGTGACAAAGTATCAAAAAGAACTGCGATCATGGCTTGGTAGACAAAGAGACAATGGAAAAATATCATTACTTGCCGAGTTTCAGGCCAAACGGAAAACCCGCCATTTTACCTATCAAATACTCAAGGTTTTCTGTCTTATTTCCGGTGTGTTTATGGGACTGGGTACAACGTATCTTTTGGTTGAAGCATTTGCCGTGATCCCTTGGCTTGCTGTCCTCCCGGCTGTATTTTTGCCAATATTTATTGTCCCCATGGCCGCGATTGCAGGCGTGGCGTATGGTCTGATGGTATACAACGCCATGACTGATATGATTGCTTCAGAGATGGTTACAACGTGGCTAAAGAAAATTGGTCAAGACCTTGCTACTCCCCAAAAGGCCTCAGTCAACGTTTCATCAGATGGTGTTGATGCCGATCTTGAGAAGGGAAGCCCTTCTGAGTCTGGTTCCAAGTCTGGGTTAGAGATAGATGGGGACGACAAGATTGCCGAAACGAGGACTGACTCCCCAAAAAGATGGTGGGCTGGAGTGGCGAAAATTTGTGTGCTTAGCGTGATGTTTTTAGTCTCTCTAGCCTTGAGTATTTGTACGGCCGGTACTTGGTGGACTGTTGTAAAAACAACGCGTCCATTATTCAGCTGGATGAGTAAAATCCCCTCGTTTATCATGCTGGTTTTGAATCCATTGATTTTGAGTGTGTCTACCTGGATGTTTAATGTCGAAAATATCAGTGAAACCCTGGAGATGGCGGAGCCTTATATTGATGCATGGTCTGGGGCAGACTCCAAGTCAAAAGAGTCCCCTGAGCCAGCGCCAATTCCGAATGAAATTATAACAGAAACTTGGCTGCAATCGCTGAATCCGTTTCGTCTATTCATATACTATCTCTTCAATCCATTACGCAGGCTAGTATTCGTGGGGCATTTAATGAGCATTGGCGCAACGGCCGATCAAGTGCCCGGTGTACCGCCTTTACTACCGGCGGTGCTGGGCGCAGCTAGTGAGGGTGTTGAAGATATCCATTATTTTCAATTGGGTGGAGATACCACTCATGAGCACAAGCACGACACGCAATCGTTAGTCAAAGAACGGTTAGATGCTGCATCGGGACATGATCATGGCAGCGATTTACCGACCCGATTGCTATCGGCTCTGTTTTCTCCGTTTTATTTTCTTGCGGCGTGTTGGGATTTTATTTTTAGTGAGGACAGTGGGAAATTTAGCTCTTGGGAAGAATTTTGCGCGGCGTTTACAAAATCATGGAATAAAGAAACAGGGACTCCGAAGGAGGAAACGGTCGAGTTTACGGGCACAGATTCATGTTGTCCTACATCATCAGCAGAGAGTATTAAGAAAGCGGAAGTTCCCACGGTTTTATTTGATATCACTAAAAAGAAAACTAAGGCTAAAAAACCACCAGGGCAGGCTTGGCAATTTGAACAAGCGGCTTATCGGGTAGAGCGCCATAAAGAAAAATGTTTGCGAGGTGTCTGGGTGGGTAGTGACATTGCAGAACAGCAAATAGAAAAACTGGAGGGTTTACAGAAAGAGTTGTATGCTAAATCTGATGACGCTTGTTTAGGAATTCCTTCGCGAGTCAATGAGGTATTAGATAGTCATTTGAAAGAACCTGACTACAACAAGCATCGTTTCTTTTTATATGAACCAAGTGGTAAAACGGAAACGCGTCTATTTTTGGAAAAATTGCCAGCTCGAGTTGCTATGGCTGGGTAGGTTGGGCCGTTCGGCCCAACATTGCAACGACGGATCACTCCAATAAATTTTTCAATCCCGCCAAATGTGATTTCGCCAGCGCTTTCGATTTTACCTCATCACGCTCGCCGCCCTTGCCATACCATTCCAAACTATCCTGCGGTAACTCTTCCAAAAACCGACTCGGCAAACAATCTTGCATTTCACCTGCACGACGGCGTTGTTTGGCGAGCGTTAAACAGAGTGTTTTTTGAGCGCGGGTAATGCCTACATAAGCCAGACGGCGTTCTTCCTCGATCTGTTCTTCATCAATGCTAACGCGGTGGGGAAGTAATTCCTCTTCCATGCCGACCAGATAAACATTTGGGAACTCCAGCCCTTTTGATGCGTGCAGGGTCATTAATTGCAGGGTTTCTTCGTCGTGATCGTCGGACTGCTCAAGAATATCAATTAGAATTAATTTATTGATTACATCCGCCAACTGCGTGCCTTCACCTTTGGCTTGTAACCGGCCTACCCATTCCAATAACTCCCATACACTCTCCATGCGTTTTTGCGCTTTCACGGGGGTGTCGCATTGTTCGTAACAGTGCGCTTCATAACCACTATCCTCGACCATCTCGCGCAAAACAGCGACTATGGGTTCGTTTTGACAGCGCTGTTTAATGGTAAACATCCATTGTTTAAATGCTTGTAGAGCCGCGCGGGGTTTCTCACTTAACCGATCGGTTAGCGCCAAATGATCACAACAGGCAAACAGGCTTTGCCCGCGCATTTGCGCGTATTTACCGAGTTCTTCCAGCGTTGTATCCCCGATACCGCGTTTAGGTGTATTGATTACCCGTAAAAAAGCCGCATCATCCGTTTCATTGCATAGTAGTTTCAGATAGGCAAACACATCCTTTACTTCGGTGCGCGCAAACCAGGATTGCCCACCGCTGATATGGTAGGGAATGCTGTGCTGGCGTAAAACGGCTTCAAATACGCGTGATTGATGATTGCCACGGTATAAAATCGCGTAATCGCCGTAGGTGGTTCGATTGCGTAGTTTATGGCTAATCATATCGGCTACCACTTGATCTGCCTCATCCTGCTCGTCTTTACAACATAAAACGCGCAGCATGTCCCCATGTCCCAGCTCACTCCATAGCTTTTTGGTGAATAAATGAGGATTGTTGGCAATCAACAGATTGGCTGCATGAAGAATGCGGCCAGTGGAACGATAGTTTTGCTCCAGTTTGATGATTTTCAGTTGAGGAAAATCGACATTTAATTGAGCCAGATTTTCAGGTCTGGCACCACGCCATGCATAAATCGATTGGTCATCATCACCTACGACTGTCAAGCTCGCACGTGTGCCGACTAATAGTTTCACCAGCGCATATTGGCAGGTATTCGAATCCTGGTATTCATCGACCAGTAAATGGCGAATCTTGTTTTGCCAAAATTCCATGCTAGTCGGGTGTTGATTCAGTAACACAACAGGCATGCGAATCAAATCATCAAAATCGACGGCATTGTAGGCTTGCAAGGCTTGCTGATACTGTGGATAAATACTGGCCGACTCGGCAAATAATGGTGTATCGGCTGTGCGTCGCAAGACGTCATCCGGATCCAGCATTTCATTTTTCCATTTGGATATTTGCTGTTGAATGCGGAATACATCATCGCGATCATTGGCGCGAGCAGGAGGTAAAAATCGACGCAACATCTGAAGGCAATCTTCACTGTCAAAAATAGAGAAACCACGTTTTAAACCGCAAAGGGCCACGTCGCGTTTGATAATACTCAAGCCAAGCGTGTGAAAAGTTGCTACTTTTAAACCACGACGTGTTGCAGGGGGCAGGACGGTAGCCACGCGGGTACGCATTTCATTGGCGGCTTTGTTGGTAAATGTGACCGCTGAGATGTTGTGTGCGGCAT
This sequence comes from Gammaproteobacteria bacterium, assembly GCA_013289415.1. Taxonomy (GTDB): domain Bacteria; phylum Pseudomonadota; class Gammaproteobacteria; order Legionellales; family Legionellaceae; genus DDPF01. Next base: position 1,185 of record JABDAB010000052.1, on the reverse strand, counting down.
AACCACATTTTTCAATTAAATAAGCAATTTTTTGAGTGATTACCCGAGTTTTACCGCTACCTGCACCGGCCAGAACCAACAATGGCCCATCGATGTACTTTACAGCTGCCATTTGTTGGGCATTGAGCATACTCATGGTTTCGATACATGTAGGTTGGGCCTTGGCCCAACAGTAGCATTATACAGCATTCTTGTTGGGCCAAGGCCCAACCTACATGTGATGATTGAGACTGACATATTATGATGATTCCGTGTAAAAAAGCGCATTATACGTTAAAATCACTTTTTACGCTGAGTTTGACGCCGTTATGAAAGAAGAATTTGATTCCGTACAACGTTTTATGTTTGAACACGCCAGTATCCGGGGTGAAATCGCACATTTGGATGAAACGTATAAAACCATCATGAATCAACGCCCATACCCGCCCATGGTTAAACATTTGTTGGGAGAGGCGCTCGTTTCTTGCTTGCTACTCACTGGCAGCATTAAGTTTGAAGGTGAAGTCACCCTGCAATTTCGTGGTGACAAACGTTTGCCCTTCCTAATCGTCCAGTGTGATCATCAATTACAGCTCAGGGGTTTTGCAAAGTTTCAGCAGGATGATGGTGATATTGATTACAATGCGGCTTTTTTGGATGGCAACATGCTGGTCAACATTAATCAATACAATCAGACTCAAGCCTATCAAAGTGTTGTGCCGATTGCTTCTCTGTCCATGGCGGAAAACCTGATGCAGTATTTTGCTCAATCAGAACAGGTCGCCAGCCGCGTATGGCTTGCCGTCAATGATCAAACGGCGGCGGGCATGTTGTTACAACTCATGCCTGATCAGGATACGCAGCAGCGTGAGGAATTTTGGGAATATGCCGTGCAAATAGGCCAGACCATCAGTGAGCATGAATTATTAACTTTGGATAATCCAACCATTCTGCACCGTTTATACCATGAAACCGAACTACGTCTTTATCCCGCTCGCTCTGTACGTTTTCAATGCCGCTGCACGGAAGAAAAAATGAAACAGGCCTTGACTGTTTTAGGTGAAGTCGAGGTGAAGAGCTTGCTGCAGGAAAAGGGCACGGTTGAGGTTATTTGTGACTTTTGCAGCCGGCGTTATGGATTTGATGCGATTGACGTCACGTTGTTGTTTAGAAAATAGGATTACCTTATCTCTTGTAAACAGTCTC